>QYQM01000034.1 GCA_007280905.1 Porphyromonadaceae bacterium
CTATCATAGCATTTTGGGAGTGAAGAAGGAAGAGCCAAAGTTTCCCTTTCTTCAATCTGAAGCAAAAGGTAAAAAACTTTCAACAATTCGATGTAAAGCTCAAGGCCGTTTAAAGACACCATCTTTTTGAGA
Organism: Porphyromonadaceae bacterium; assembly: GCA_007280905.1. Classification (GTDB taxonomy): domain Bacteria; phylum Bacteroidota; class Bacteroidia; order Bacteroidales; family UBA12481; genus UBA12481. Next base: position 133 of record QYQM01000034.1, read on the forward strand.
GTGAGGCCCACTTTTTTCGTTTTTTCGCCTTTAAACCAAATCCCGTTACCGGCATTTTTCAGCAAGTCTTCAACCTCCTCAAGTTCCGGGATATTAAAGAAATCTGAGCTTGTAATTTTCTCATAAAAATGAGTTACAATACACTCAGAAGTATTCTTCTGTCCTGGTTCCAAAACATCCCAGCAATGCGGAATGGCAGGACCTAAAAGTACCAAGTCTCCTTCTGCATAACCCATAATACTATTACCAACGAACCTTTTCCCTGATCCTGAAGTTATATAATTTAATTCAAAATTCTCATGGGAGTGTATCTTATGGGAATCCGGGTACATCTGCAATTTTCGCGTAATAAACGAATGCTTATGGGGAACAAAGATCTTTTCGTAAATTATTTCCATGTTAATCTTTCTTAACTACCAACACAAATATACAAGATTCTTCTTAAAGAACAGTTAAAAAACAATGCAAACAGAACAAGATAATACAAGTAAAACAAAACTTGATCTTGTTACTTTGTATTAGAATTTTAAATTCTAAAATGATAGGTCAATAGTTAGCTGGTGACAACGGACATAGATGCAACAAAAAAATGCATTATAAATAATACTACATAATCATGAAATTACCATTAAAAGGAATTATTCCTCCGGTTATTACTCCTCTGATTGATAATTATACGCTTGATGTACATGGGTTTGAAAATCTAATAGAACACTTATTATCAGGTGGCGTACATGGATTATTTATACTCGGAACAACAGGTGAAGCAACAAGCCTAAGTTATGAACTTCGTAAAGAACTTATAAAAAGAACCAGTGAACTTGTAAATCACAGAGTTCCGGTAGTAGTTGGTATTACAGACACTTCTCTGGATGGTTCTCTGAAAATCGCAGAATATTCAGCAGATATGGGATTAGATGCTGTAGTTATTGCCCCTCCATATTATATACCAATTGCACAAGAAGAGATGAGGGTATATTTGGAAAATCTGGTTCCGGAATTGCCTTTACCTTTTTTAATGTATGATATGCCAGGTTACACAAAAATGCACATGTCTCTTGAAACGATAAAAAAAGCAAAAGAATTGGGTGCCATAGGCGTAAAAGATAGCTCTGGCGATATGTCTTACCTGTTCTCGCTGATTCAAGAATTCAAAAGCTCACCGGAGTTTGCAATTATTGCAGGTACTGAATTGTTTTTGCCTGAGACAATCTTGTATGGCGGTCATGGAGCTGTTCCGGGCGGTGCAAATATATATCCCAGATTGTTTGTAGATTTATACAATGCATCAGTTGACAGAGATTTGGATAAAATTGCAATCCTTCGTGATAAAGTCATGATAATCAACAATACAATTTATAATGTTGGTAAACACACATCAAGGATTGCCAAGGGGATAAAATGTTCTTTATCGGTTATGAATATCTGCGATGATTACATGGCCCTGCCGCTTCGCAGGCATGGTAAGGAAGAACGCAATAAAATTGAACAATACTTAGTAAAACTGAAGGTAATCATGGCTTGATCATACAGGTTCTTTAACTTTAGATAAACTATTCCAAATGAAACTGCCTGTTCTGGATCTTATAGTCTTTATTGTACTGACTTTCGGAAATGTAATTTTTGGGGCCAGTTTTTTCTTTAAAAACAAGACTTCCAATCAATTTACAGCAGGAGGCGGCAAGCTGCCTGCATGGGTAGTCGGGATGTCAATATTTGCAACCTTTGTCAGCAGTATTAGCTTTTTGGCGCTGCCTGGCAAAGCGTATATGTCGAACTGGAATGCTTTTGTATTTAGCCTTTCAATTCCAATCGCTTCAATTCTTGCTGTTAAGTTTTTTGTTCCACTTTACCGGGGTATTGGAAGTATCTCAGCATATAATTACCTGGAAATCCGTTTTGGGGCCTGGGCAAGGATTTATGCTTCAACATGTTATATGCTAACTCAACTGATGCGTACCGGAGCGATCCTTTTATTGCTCGCTTTACCTATTAATGCTTTGTTTGGATGGGAAGTTAAAACAATAATTATTGTAACAGGAATAGCAGTTACTGTTTATTCGATGCTTGGTGGTATTCAGGCAGTTATCTGGACAGACGCTATCCAGGGCATTATCCTGATTGCAGGGGCAATTGTTTGTGCTATTATTTTGACCTTTTCCATGCCTGAAGGTCCGGGACAGGTTTTCGAGATTGCGGCTGCCAACCATAAATTTAGTTTGGGAAGTTTTGGAGCCAGCCTGACAGATTCTACTTTTTGGGTAATCCTGATTTATGGTTTGTTTATTAATCTCCAGAATTACGGCATCGATCAAAATTATGTGCAACGCTATATGACAACCAGTTCTGAAAAAGAGGCAAAGTCCTCAGCTTTATTTGGTTCTTTGTTGTATGTGCCCGTATCGATTGTGTTCTTTTATATCGGAACAGCACTCTTTGCCTATTACACTGCACAACCCGATTTGTTACCTGCTGAACTTAAAGTTCCCGGTGCGGGAGATAAAGTTTTTCCGCATTTTATTGTGAATGGTCTTCCGGTTGGGGTAACCGGTCTGTTAATCGCCTCAATATTTGCAGCTGGTATGAGCACGGTAGCTACCAGTATAAACAGTACAGCTACAATTATTCTTTCCGACTATTATAAACGCTATTTTAACAAGGAGGCTAATGAAAAATCATCAATGAAGATTCTTTATGGCTCTTCCTTAATTTTTGGTGTTTCAGGTATAATTATCGCCTTGGCCCTGGTTGGTGTTGAAAGCGTGTTGGATGCATGGTGGGGTTTAGCCTCAATTTTTAGCGGTGGAATGCTCGGATTATTTCTTCTGGGATATCTTTCGAAGAGAGTGCGTAATATCGATGCTGTTATTGGAGTGATCGTAGGAGCATTGATTATTATCTGGATGAGTTTGTCACCAATTTATTTTATCGATGGTGATCTGCTGGCTTTCAGAAGTCCGTTTCACAGCAACCTGACCATTGTATTCGGAACGCTTGCCATTTTCCTTGTCGGATTTGTATTGATGAAACTATTTTCAAAGAAAACAATTTGATTTCATATCAGATTAGCGAACATGAACTTAATAAATATGTATTTTTTCAATTAAAAAAACAGATTATGAAAATGATCCAACTATTTTTAGTTTTATTTCTGTTAACAGCCATAAGCGGGATGTCTCAAACAAGAAACGCGAAAAAAGTGATTGTCAGTGAAGAAATCATTTTCCCCTACCAAAATGAGCATGTCCATGGAAGCAGTATTGTAATGCTGCCAAATGGCGATCTTTTGGCAGCCTGGTTTCAGGGCAGCGGAGAACGCACTGCAGATGATGTCCGGATCATGGGGGCAAGGTTGAAGAAGGGGTTAAAAACATGGAGCGTTCCATTTTTGATGGCAGATACCAAAGGAATACCTGATTGCAATCCAGTTCTTTTTCTAAACCGGAAAGGCAAGTTATTTCTTTTTTGGGTGGCTGTCCTTGCCAATAAATGGGAAGATGCCATTCTGAGGTTCCGTACAACGACAAATTATATTGGTAATGAGGCTCCCGTTTGGGAATGGCAGGATAACATCTTACTTAAGCCCGATGATAGTTTTGTAAAAGAGGTGGAAAAGAGATTTAAAGAAATGCCCGAAAGTCAGGCAGGATGGGCATCTTATGCTCCTCAATACGACAATATGATCAAAGAAGCGAGTAAAGATTTACTGAAAAGAAGCCTGGGATGGATGACCCGCATCCATCCGATTACACTGGAAAGTGGAAGAATTCTTTTACCGCTGTATTCGGATGGTTTAAACTTTTCGATGGTTGCCATTTCAGACGATGAAGGAACAACTTGGAGACCGAGCCTTCCGATTGTTGGCCGAGGCCCTATCCAACCTGCCTTTGCTGTTAAAAAAAATGGGAAAATCGTTGCCTATATGCGCGATAGCGGTGATGCACCAAATAGAGTTCACACCAGTACTTCATCGGACAATGGGGAATCGTGGAGCCTCTCACAAAAAACTGACATTCCGAATGAAGCCAGTGTGGAAATCTGTGCAATGAAGGACGGTAAATGGGCATTTTTAGGGAATGACATCAATGACGGACGCTATCAATTATCAATCTACATCTCAGATGATGAAGGTTCAACCTGGAAATGGAAAGAATTAATTGAATACGAGGCTGATAAGAAAGGGAATTTTTCTTATCCCTGTTTGATACAGACCAGCGATGGCCTTTTAAATATTTCTTATTCCTATTCGTTAGGAGATGGAAAGAAAACGATTAAACATGTGGTCATCGACCCTAAAAAGATAATGCAATGACGACCAACTCGTATTTGATCCGTTTATTTACTGGCTTGACAGTATTATTCTCGTTCCCAACCATACTATCTGCCCAGAAATTAGATTTAGAGTTAAAATGGGCCAGTAATCAGAAATGCTTTCTGGAAAGCTCCGCCACCGTTGCCGACATTGATAACAATGGATGGGACGAGGCTTTGATCGCATCGCAGGAAGAGATGATCGCAGTAGGAAAAAATGGCAGTAGTTTGTGGCGATGGAAAACCAGAAGTCGTTTTATGACCTATCCAACCGTTTTGCAACGCTCAGGAGAACCCGCATTAATCTATGCTGCCGACAATAGCGGTCAATTGACCTGCCTGAATGGAAAAGGCCAGGTCGTTTGGCAAACTGATCTGGATGCCGGATCAGAATGGTCGGCAGGCGTTGTTGCGGATCTGGATGCAAATGGCTCATTTGAATTAGTCCAAACCGATTTAAAGGGAACCGTTTGGTTATTTGATGCGTTAAGTGGCAAGCTGATCAAAAAGGCCACGATATCCGGACAACCTGTAAGCCCTTCAGTTGGAGATCTAAACGGTGACGGAAAATCAGAAATTGTGATTGCGGCAAACGATGGATCAATTACAGTTTTAGAAATTGATTTATCAGAGCTGTGGAAGTATAAAATCGGAGGACCTACAGAAACCTGGTCAACATCCGCCCCGGTTATGTTTGCTGCTTCGGATGGGAAAGCCTATGTTGTTGCGGCTTCAAGCACCGGTGAAATATTTTGCTTCGATGCTCAGGGAAAACCCGTGTGGCAGTACCCGGCGAACGTGCCTGTTGCTTCATCCATATCGGTGGGGGATTTTGACCAGGATGGGCAAACTGATATTTTTCTTATCACCCAAAAAGGGTTAATCTATCGTTTTAATGAAAATGGTAACGTTCTATGGAAGATCGATATGCAAGGACGCAGTTTAGCTCCCGGGGCAATTGCAGATATTGACAACGACGGTCAACTGGAATATATACTTTCGACTCAGCAAGGCCATTTCTTAGTACTGAATCAGAATGGGGATGTGATTTTTGACCGTCAACTTCAATCGCGGACCATCAATGTCACACCTTCAATCGGAAGTATGACCGGGTATCCGGCGAAACTTGATCTGTTCCTAACCGGCGGTGAATCAGGCCTGACCTATTGCTTCGAAACTCCGGCTATAAAAAATTCGGCAGTACAATGGTCGAGCTACCGGGGCAACATCCATAATGCCGGATCATGGTTTGACTTGACAAAATCGGATGAACTCCGCATGATCCCCCGGAATATGAAATGGAATGAGCTATTAGTCGGAGAACGAATACAATATTATATTTATAACCCAAACCCGGGACCAAATCCGTTAAAGGCTACAGCAGTTTGCATCTGCCCGGATGGATCCAAAATTTATGCGATTGCAAACATACAGGGGAAAGAGGGTCAATTGCTCCTTCCAGTTGATTTTACTCTTCCCGGCAATTATAAATTCACCTGGACCTTATCAAATAGTGAAGGCAGGGATTTGCTTTCGTCATCACGTGAAGTAACATTGCAGGCTTTTGTGAACGACCGGGCACTGGCAAAACATGCAGTCAGCGCATTAAACACTGCTGCGAACCAGGTTGAAAATGTATTACCATTATCGGCAAATGCACTTCGAAAAGAAGCTTTTGAACTTCAGTCAGCAGTAAATACGATTTCTTCACAGCAGGAAATGGTACCGGTGAGTGAAGCAGATTCAGTTCAGGCTACCATTAAAAATACATCAAAACTTAATGAACAGGCCAAACGTGCGGTTCTGACCAGTCATATTGTAAGCGATGCTGCCCATCTTGGTGCAGGCACCAGTTTGGTTGCATTTGAAGGGAGTAAATGGGACAATCGCAATATAGACAAGCAGTTGCCAACCAAAGTTGCGAATCCTGTTTGGTTAAAACATGCAGTAGTTCCCGGTGAACATCATCCCGTTCCATTGATACTTTTTAATGTGACAGATCAATTTTTAAATGTAAGATTACTAATTGATAATCAAAATAATGCCATTAAAGTCACGCCGTTGCGATCTATCAATACGCCCACCTCATTGGGCGAGGAGTCATGGGATGCATTGCCTGCAATCGATGAATCAGGAGTAATCAGTATCCCGTCACTTTCAAGCAGAGAAGTTTGGTTAGACATTGAAATCGGGAATATCAAATCAGGGAAACAGGATATTGATCTTACATTGCAGGCACTCAATGGTGCGGGAGTTTTGGATGCCCCGACTAATCCGCATGCAGTTCCGGCTCCGGAAACTAAAGTAAAGATCTCGCTTGATGTTCTTCCGTTCAGAATGGCCTCATCTGCTGAATTCAGACTATGCACCTGGTCTCCTTCCTCAGGTCCGGAAGTTGAAGGGTTACTTGCACATGGAAACAATGTATTCCTCTTGATTCCACCGATCTTGAAATACAACGACCAAAAAGAATTGATTGGTTTTGATTATTCAGAGTTCGATAAAATTACAGATCAGTTTAAAGGCAAGGATGTATTCTTTTTAATTAACGGAATGCCTGATATCAAGGAAGAATTTGCCAGTGAAGGTTACAAAAAATATTTTGGTAAATATCTGAAAGATTTGGTGTCCCATTTAACAGATTCAGGAATCGGAACCGATCACTTCGCGTTATATCCTATCGATGAACCTGGCGGAAGTGGGTGGAAAGCAGTAAATAAAGTGGTTCAATTCGGGGAAATGTCACATGCTGTAAATCCTGAAGTCTTGCTGTATCAGGATGGTGGCGGCGAGTTGCCCATGTTCGAAGCGATGTCAAAATATCTTGATGTCTGGTGCCCTCCATTCGATTGGTTAGCTGATAAAAGCCCCGAAATGAATGTGATGCGGACTACAGGAAAATCGCTCTGGTCGTATAATTGTTCGTATAGTTCTTCGCGGCCGATTGGACCCAATATCAAAAATATAAATCTTATCTATGAATACAGGACTGCAGCTCTTCTTGCCATGCGAAATGGTGCCACCGGGATCGGCTATTGGTGTTACAATTCAGTGAGTGAGAATCCATGGTCACGCATAAAATTGGAATACAACCTGGTTTATCCTGGAACAACAAAATCGATTACCAGCCGCCGATGGGAAGCAGTTCGTGAAGGAATTGAGGATTACCGGATATTGGCAGCTTTAAAAGGATATCTAAAATCCGAGATGAAACTGGATGAAGATGCTCGCAAAAACATCGAACACTTATTCAATGTCAGCCTGCCAAATCTTGTTGATCCTGGATATCAGGCGATGAAACTGGGACAGTCTCGCGAGGTGTTTGACCTTGTCTGCAGCGATTCAACAATGGCAGATTTCAGAGATGAGATGATTTCATGTATTCAATCAATTGTTGCGTCAAACCATACGAATCAGAAGAAAAAAACCTGGTCAGAGAAACTTGGATTTCCGCAAGGTAAGAAAGTGCTGCTCCTTCATATGGATGATGCAGGAATGTGCCCGGAAGCAAATACTGCGGTAGAACACTACATCGAAAAGGTTCATTTGCTATCTGCTGCAGTGATGATGCCCTGTCCCAATGCTGACTCGTTTATTGATTGGGCAAAAGGTCATCCTTTGGCCGATATCGGGGTACACCTTACTTTAACCAGTGAGTGGAAAAACTACCGTTGGGGACCACTTACAGAAACCGCAAAAGTTCCCGGCTTGGTTGATCCTGACGGAAAATTCTGGCATGAGGTCCCCGAAGTGGTTATGCATGCCTCTGCTAAAGAAGTTAAAACAGAAATACGTGCACAGATAGAAAAAGTGCTGGCACTGGGTTTCAAACCAAGCCATATTGATACACACATGGGAACATTATATGGGTCTCCCGAATATGTAAAAGTGTTTCTAAAGGTCGCAGAGGAATATCATATCCCAGCTAACGTAATTGACCTTTCTGATCCGGAAGTTGCAGGTGCATTCAAGCAGGCCGGTTACCCTATTAACGATGATGTGATCAACCAGGTGGGTGAATATCATATGCCCAAATTAGATAATTTCACGAGTGTTCCGGAAGGCTCAACTTACGAAGAAAAACGCGCAAATTTCTTTATACTGGTAAAATCCTTAAATTCAGGATTAACTGAGATTATTTTCCATCCGGCTGCCCTTACTGAAAATTTAAAAACGATCACTGGTACATGGCAGCAACGGGTTTGGGAAGGAGAATTATTTGCAGATCCATTGGTTTATCAATTTTTTAAGGATGAGGGGATTATTATCACCAATTGGAAAGAGATCATGAAACGATTTGACGAGGGAAATTAATAAAGGATCCTGGCATGGTAGGCAAAGAATTTAGGGACGCACTGCGTTCAGGGAAGAATGTCTATGGCACTCTTATAACCTCTGCATCTCCCAGGATGTTTGACATAACGACCAGCCTGGGGCTCGACTACGTTTTCTTTTGTCAAGAGCACATTTTTTACAATCCCGATACCTTGGGGTGGATGTGCAGGGCATATAAAGCTGCCGGGATTAACCCTGTTGTTCGTATTCCGGAACCCAGTCCATATCTGGCCACACAAGCCATGGATGCTGGTGCAGGCGCCATTCTGGCGCCTTATATTGAAAACATAGAGGATGTTTACGATCTCATCGGGGCAGTCAAGTATCGCCCATTGAAAGGGGAAAAGCTGAAGAAAATTCTTTGCGGCGAAGAAAAACCATCCCCAGAGCTCGAAGCCTATTTGAAGAACTATAATGAAAATCACACACTGCTTCTCAACATCGAAAGCCCAACAGGAGTGAACAACATGAAGCAATTTTTTGCCATTCAATCTGTTGACGGACCTGGAGTTGACGGCATCCTTATTGGCCCCCACGATCTATCCGTGTCTTACGAGATGCCTGAAAAATTTCGAAGTGAAGCGTTCCTTGCTTTGACGTATGAAATTATCAGAAAAGCCAGAGCCTGTGGTGTTGCCGCAGGTTGCCACGGTGCTTCCAGGAGCAGCCTCGACATACAGTTAGAGTGGGCAAAAGCAGGCGCAAATATCATTATGCACAGCTCCGACATTTTCCTTTTTGCTGATAAATTGCAGGATGATTTGAATTGTATCCGTGAAGCGAAGGGGGGAGAAGTAAACACCGAACGGCCAGGAGGTATTGTTTGAAAATAAACCTTAAAAAGTCGATATTCACGGGAATCGAAGTCCTATTAATGGCCGGCTGCAGGTTTAATAATGGCAATAAAGCAAACCCTGATCAGTTGTTCCGCGAAGATCTTGGCAGGACAAAATACCAATACTGGGCAAAAGAGATGGGGTGCATCAGCCGATTCTGCCCCTACCCTCGGGCATTGATCAATAATCAGTGTATTACAGATAAGATACCATAAGTTTTTTTTGTATATTTACAATATCTATATAAAAGGATTAATGCATTTTTAACCTGTAAATAGCTAATTTATTAACCAACTACCTATGATTATGAAAAAACAATTTCTCATTTTGTGCATTTTCTTTGCCGTTGGAATGACTCTGTTCCAATCGTGCAAGAAGGAGGAACCAGCCGCACCGCCCAAAGCGGCTATTTTCTATAGCATTGTGGGTAAGCAGGCGGCATTCACTGCATTAACCAAACGTGTTGTAACCTGGAACTGGGATTTCGGGGATGGAAAAACAAGCACTGAAAAGGACCCTGTTCATGTTTATACAGATGGCGGGTATTACAAGGTCACCCTGACCGGAGCTGATGCTACCGGTCAAACCGCTGTTGCAGATGCAGACCTGGCAGTTGCATTGACTCCTTATGTATTGCTGACCGGAGGTCCCACTGCTGCGAATGGAAAAACATGGAAACTTAGCAGTGCTCATTCATCCAAAGATGCTTTTGCAAATGCTGATAATACTTTTAGTGTTGTAGCAGCCCTTGCTACAGGTATACTTGGGGATGTCGGCATTGGCCTCGGGTGGGTTTATGATGATCAGTATACATTTAAATTCGATGGGTCCTACACGCATTCTCCACAACATGGCGGGGCTTTTGCCGGTCTTGTTAACACGATGATAAAGGGAAAAACGATCCTTAAAGCCACCGAGACCAGTCAGCAATATGGCCTGTGCTATACCGCCTATACCCCGGAAGCCGGCGCAACTTTTACCTACGTTGAAAAAGAAGATTTCGCTGTGGGTTCTGTTTATGGCCCGGGAGGAGTTTTAACCTATCCTGGCGTCAGTACACTCGATTTTTCCGGAACCGAATTTGTTGGTTTTATGGATAATCAAAGAAAGGTTATTGTTCAGGAAGTAACGGATAACACGATGAGACTGGTTATGTTTATGACTGCCTCACCAAAGTATTATCCTTTGAACACTCATGCACTGATTATCACTTTCGAAGTAGTTAAATAAACTTATTTATTAGCAAAACTTACATAATAAGAAATCATGAAAAACAAGTATTTAGCTATGATATACATAAAGCATATCTGGATGACAATGGCATTTATTACTTTGCTGTTGGGGACTGCATGGGCAAGTTCCGGATCCCCTGGACCAAAAGAGTTGCCAGCTAATTCAAAAACTCAGCAGGCTATTGTGGTTACCGGAAAGGTAACTTCAAAGGCTGATAAAACCGGTTTACCGGGGGTGACTATCCAGATTAAAGGAACTCAGACCGGAGCATTCACAAATTCTGAAGGAGCATATAGAATTGAGGTGCCAGAAAACAATTCGGTATTGATTTTTTCTTTTGTCGGATTTGAAACGATAGAAGTTCCGGTGAATGGCCGTACAATTGTCAATGTTGAGATGACCGTAACTACTACAGCTCTTGATGAGGTAGTGGTTACGGCATTGGGTATTACGAGAAAGGAAAAGTCACTGGGTTATTCTGTAGGGAGAGTCAGTGGTGATAATATGACCAGGGTGGTTCAGGAAAATGCAATTAACTCGCTCGCCGGTAAGGTTTCGGGTGTCCAGATTAACTCAACAGGTGGAACAGGTTCGTCTGTCAGCATGGTGATCAGAGGTGCAAATTCCTTAAGTAACGATAATCAGCCTTTGTTTGTCGTTGATGGAGTCCCGATTGTTAATACACTGAACAATGTATCCGGATTCGGCAGTGATAACCGTGTGGATTATGGCAATGCAATTTCCGACATTAATCCGGACGATATTGAAAGCGTAACTGTATTAAAAGGGCCAAGTGCAGCAGCATTATATGGTTCAAGGGCAGGAAACGGAGTGGTTCTGATCACTACCAAATCAGGTAAGAAAAACAAAGGCGTTCAGGTGACCGTTAGTTCTAATACCGTATTCGACCAGCCCACCAAGTATTTTGCTGTCCAGAAAAAATTTGCAACCGGCTATTTTTCATTTACTCCCGAAGATCTTCCTCCCGGGACTATAATGAGAGTTAATCCCGCTGAAGCAGCCGGAGCAGGTATTGAACTGGATAAAGAATACTTTGCAGTACAATGGAACAGTCCGCGGGATGCAAATGGAGTTCAGATTCCGACCGAGCTGGTATCCCATCCAAATAACGTAGCTAATTTTGTTCAAACCGGTATAACAACTACCAATGGTGTCTCAGTTTCAAACAATACCGATTTGATGAATTACAGGATTGGAGTAACGACCATGGGCAACAAAGGGATTATTCCTAATTCCGATTTATACAGAAATAACCTGACAGCTGCTACTTCCATTAAGGTACGTGATAATTTTATGGTTAGTTCCAATATTAATGTCAACAGGTCGTGGTCAAATAACCGTCCTTCAAGTAACAGAGGTACCAATCCCCTGCAATGGGCATATAATGTTCCGCAAAATACCGATATTCTTGATCTGCAACAATATTGGGAGCCAGGGCAGGAGGGTATGGTGCAAAGGACTCCTTATAATGGGACCTATGAGAACCCTTACTACCTGGCATACGAAGTAAATAACAGTTTTAACAGGGATAGAATTTTTGGCAACTTCAAGGCAGACTGGCAAATAACCAAAGAATTTAGCCTGATGGGGCGATATTCACTCGACAAATTTTCTGAGACGCGTGAATCTAAAATTGCACCAGGCTATACCAAAGAACCAAATAACGGAGCTTATGGTATCCAGGATATGATGAGCTATGAACAAAATATCGATTTCCTGGGTACCTACGCTAAACAATTGAGCAATTTCAACTTGTCATTATCTGCCGGAGGTAACTCTTTATACAAGAAGGGTTCGGTGATCAGCAATTCATCAATGTCAGGTGCCGGACTCATTGTACCAAACGTATATACTATCAGTAATATTAAATCAGGGTCTTTAAGTTATGGAAACGGGTGGTCTCAAAAAGCAATTTACAGCGTTTATGGCCTGGCAAACCTGGCATGGAAAGATATGATTTTTCTGGATCTGACTGCACGAAATGACTGGTCAAGTACATTGCCAAAAGAAAACCAGTCCTATTTTTATCCGTCGGCTTCACTGAGTCTTCTTTTAAATCAAATGATTAATTTAGGTGATAAGGTGGACTTAGTAAAAATCAGGGGTGGCTGGGCAAAGGCTGGTAACGATACTGATCCATACCAACTGTACAATACCTATGGAAATGCCGGCCAATGGGGCGATGCTACCAGATTGGCCAAGTCGGGACAAATATTGACTCCCAATTTAAAACCTGAAGAAGCTACTTCAAAGGAAGTTGGTGTCGATCTGAGGCTTTTTAAAAACAGGTTGAGGTTTGAAGGAACATATTACGAAATCGAAAATCGTAACCAGATATTAAGAAATATTCCGGTGGCAAGCTCAACAGGTTCCGATGCGGTCAATATCAATGCAGGATTAATAGAGAGTAAAGGTTGGGAATTTATGCTGGGAGGCACTCCGATTAAGACTAATAACTGGAATTGGGATATCAGTGCAAATTTCACACGAAACAGAACAAGGCTGTTAGAAATTTCCGAAGGAATTGATGTAATTAAGTTCTGGGAAGATGCAAAAGGTGGTGCCTGGTCGTATGTTGGTGATGAGATAGGTGCTATTTACGATGCTGAAATACTTACAGTTACCGACGTAAACTCTCCCTATTTTGGCTATCCGATAATTGGTTCCGAATTGGAATGGCAAGAGGTCCAGATCCAGGATACAAAAAATAAGATTGGCAATTATAATCCCAATTTTATCCTGGGCTTACAATCCTCAATATCCTACAAGGCCTTTTCATTGAATTTCACCCTTGATTGGAGAAACGGTGGTCAATTTATCTCACAAACCCAGCGATATATGGCTGAAGACGGAAATTCTCAGCTCTGGCTGGATAATCTGATCAATCCTGGTGGACGAACCGGTAAAGAGCTTCGTGACTGGCTGGTGGCAAATGAGGATATATACATCAAAAACGGATTTCACGTGGTTGGTGGGCCTACCGCCGAATATGGGGGATTTCGTGAAAACTACAGCGGGGTCTACGTAAGCGACGGAATTTTCGTTCCGGGTGTTGTCGCAGTCTCTGATGGTAAAGGAGGAGTAACGTATATTGAAAATCTTGGAGAAAATAATGTGCTGCCATATGCCCCTTACGTAGTGAGTTATGCCTGGGGATTTGCAAAACCTTCCATGTTTGACGCAGATTTTATTAAACTAAGGGAAATCTCTCTTAGTTACCAGGTTCCCCGTAACATCATTAACCGGATGCGCAAAATCCAGGACATATCCGTTTCACTCTATAGTCGAAATATTATGCTTTGGACAAAAAATAAAGCCGGATTAGATCCGGAACGCGCGTTTCAGGCAGAATCGTCCACTGAAGGCAGAAGAGGTACCCAGTTTAAACAAGGGATAGAAAGGTATAATCTGGAACCTTGGGTGACTCCGATCGGTTTTAAGATTGACGTGACTTTTTAGAAATTATTAAAATCTGATATTATGTACACAATAAAAAATAAGATTCCAGCAGCTTTGGTCCTGTTGATAGTTCTTCTGATCTCCTGTCAGAATCTGGAAGAAATGAATATAAACCCTAACGGTGTTGACCCAGCAAATGCACATCCCAATCTATTGATTAGTACTGTGATAACCTACACCGGACAGACAGTAGTTGGTCTGGGTTTCGGTGATATCGCAGGTGTTATGCAACATACCCAGAAAGACGGTTGGGGCGGAGGCCATGACGGGTATGAATGGTCAAATCAGAATTGGTCGGGACATTACGGTATCCTGCGCAACGCAGAGGAGTTATTAAAAAAATCGCGAAGCATGGGCCTTGAATTTCATCAAGGTGCAGCAATGGTTTTAAAGGCCTATAATTTTGGCTTAATAGCTGATTTATGGGGCGATGCTCCCTATTCCAAAGCACTTCTCGGAGAACTTGGCGGTGAGAATTTAAAACCGGTTTTTGATTCCCAAAAGGATATTTATATCGGAATCCTTGCTTCCCTCGATAGCGCTAACACTCTATTATCCAAAAGTCAGAGTGAATATAAGGAAATTAACACCACTCAGGATGTACTGTATGATGGCGATGTTGCGAAATGGCAAAAATTTGCCAATTCCCTGGCTTTGAGATATTATATGAGGATTTCAGCAAAAGAACCAGCCATTGCACAAGCAGGAATAGAGAAAATTGCAACCCATCCCGATCAATATCCGGTCATTCTGGATGCAGCAGATGATGCTGGTTTTGCTTATATTGGTAACAGCAGCGGAGATGCATGGCCATGTAATACAACTTACGATATCAGTGAAACCAACTACAGGAGGTTAAAAATGTGTTCGACGCTGGTTGAGAAGTTGCAGGCTTTGAATGATCCACGTATCGCAGTCTGGGCCAATAAGATACAAATTCCTCTTGTTATCGATCCGACAAGACCAGATAATTTCGACCAGATTATTGATGGGAAACGTATTATAGCTCAGAATGTTGCTGATAAATATACTGCAACATTTGGTGGACCGCTGGATTTGGATCCTGAATATGTAGGAATGCCACCTGCATGGTCAATTATTCCGCAATCATACAATTTAAGTCCGAATCTGGAACAGGCACCGCTTAATCCACACGTATCTCACCTGAATAGTATGTATAAGCAGGCTGCCGGACCGCTTTTAAAGGCAAGGATAATGTCGGCTGCCGAAGTATGTTTTATCCTCTCCGAAGCGGCCCTCAAAGGGTGGTCAGTTAGTGGAACTACCGCTGATTATTACAACGCTGGTGTAAAAGCTTCGTTGGATGCCTGGGGTCTTAGTAATTCTTATTCATCATATCTAGCTCAACCTGGTGTGGTGAATAACGGAACTTTAGAGCAGATTATGGAGCAAAAATGGATTGCCAGCTGGAGTGCTGCAGCCGAAGCATGGTTCGATTACAGACGGACCGGGCTACCTAAATTAACAGCCGGGCCAGCAGCAAGAAGAACAGTATTGCCACTCAGGTTTTATTACGGTATAAATGAGTTGAGTTTTAACCCGTTGAATGCTCAAAATGCAGTAGATAAACTTGAAACTACTACTTATACAGCACCCGATGGGAAAAATAGCCCCTGGTCAAGATTCTGGCTTCTGCAGGGTACTGGCAAACCTTGGTAGATATCAACATGATTACAATCAGGCAGGTGATATTTTATAATATCCCTGCCTGATTTTTATGCCACAATAATTAAATATGAAAATGAGAAAAGTATTATTTGGAATTCTGCTATTTTCTGTAGCTATTGTATTTTCTTGTTCGCGCAATCCTGTCACCCCTGAAACTGCACTTCAGTCATACCTTCATAATTCTGACAAATCATTTAAATGGGAAGTTCAGGATAAAACAAAGGCTGAAGGTGTAACATTATATCGTATTCTGTTTACATCTCAACAATGGCGCGGAATTAACTGGAATCATGAAATGGCCGTAATGGTACCCGATATTTTGAAGTATAATGATGCGTTGTTGTTTATCACAGGCGGCAGTGTGAAAAACGGAAAACCCAATATACATGAATGGAAGGAGGATTTAACGACTTCATTGAGCCAGGTGGCTAGGACTAATATGGCAATAGCAGCAATAGTCTGGCAAGTGCCCAATCAACCATTGTATAACGATCTGACTGAAGATGCTCTGATATCTTACACATTCCATAATTATCTGAATGATCATGATTTTACCTGGCCATTATTGTTTCCGATGACAAAAAGTGCTGTCAGGGCAATGGATGTTCTGCAGAAATTCGCTAAAAAGGAGGTGAAAAGAAAGGTAAATCATTTTATTGTATCGGGTGCATCAAAACGGGGATGGACAACCTGGTTGACCGGTGCAAATGATAGCCGCGTAAAAGCAATCGGACCTATGGTAATTGACGTGCTGAATATGCCTGTAAATATTGATTACCAAAAAGTGGTTTGGGGAGACTATAGTATCGAAATCGAGGATTATGTTAAATTGGGTATCGCTCAGCAACTTGGTACACCGGGCGGTGACGACCTGGTTAAAATGATCGATCCATACTCCTACCGAAAAACGTTAACAATGCCAAAGATGTTATTCATGGGTACTAATGATCCATATTGGCCGGTAGATGCAGTAAAGAATTACATCGACAGTATCCCGGGTGATAATCACATCTGTTATACTCCAAATGCCGGTCATGGTCTTGGCGATAAAAAAAAGGCATTTGCTTCTTTAAGTGCGTTTGTGGGAACAACAGTGACTGATGGAAAATACCCGGTCTGCAATTACTCAATTTCAGAAGGGAATGGCATTGTAACTTTGAAAATTGAATCCACCCTTGAACTATTGGTTGACGCGATTTTATGGAGTGCCAATTCTAAAGATCAGGATTTTAGGGATGATATATGGTCAGATACAAAGCTGAATCCGGCAAATAAAGCTGAAATCAAAGTCGAGATCAAATATCCAGAATCCGGTTTCAAAGCTTTTTATGTCGATTTGAAATACAAAGCCCCTTTCGGCGATGATTATACGCAGAGCACACGCATGTTTGTCGCAAATGATAATAAGTTGCTGTTGAAAGCAAAGTAATAAAATCAACCACAATAGACACATTAGATCACATTAGCATGGTTTTATACCGAACAAGAGAAATCCTTTTGAAATGATAATCCTGACTTGTTCAAAGCAAAGTGTCACCATCCTTGTTTCAAGCCTGTTTTTATTTCAAGCTGGCTTTGCACAAATTGTAGATTTTTCTAATGCTACCATTTTCTTCCCTGAAAAGAAGAATGTTCAACTGCAAAAAGCTGTTCAGGTTTTGCAGGATGAGATTCACAAACGAACCAATCTCTTTCTTCCGGTTATTGATAAACCGTTATCTGAAGGCAACCAGATTATCGCTGTGGTAGTTGAAGGACGAATAGAAAAATTCCCCGAGCCTTATAAAGCTGCAATCCTCAAACTGCCGCAAACGGGTAAAGACGGCTATAAAATTGTGCTGCTTGAAAGCAAAACTGTTATCATTGCGGGCCACGATGAACGGGGTGCTCTTTACGGCGTCGGCCGCCTTCTTCGTAAAATGGAACTGCTGAACGGCCAGATACTGGTTACTGATTTTTCAAACATCTCCTCAACGCCTGTTTTTCCTATCCGCGGACATCAGATGGGTTATCGTCCGAAGACGAATGCTTATGATGCATGGGATGTTGTGCAATTTGACAGATATATTCGTGACCTGGCGATTTTTGGGGCAAACAGCATCGAGATCATGCCACCGCGAACCGACGATGATTTTTCAAGTATCCACATGAAATTGCCTGCTATTAAGATGATTGCAGAGCAATCGCGTATCTGTAAAGAGTATGGATTGGATGTGTGGATGTGGTATCCCAACATGGGCAGCGATTATACTTCGTCTGATTCCATCAGGAAAGAACTGAATGAGCGGGAAATCGTCTTCAGCGTACTGCCTAAATTGGATGCACTTTTTGTACCTGGAGGAGATCCCGGTGAACTTGAACCCGATGAACTGTTTAATTGGCTTGGGAAAGTGGCCGTTGTTCTGCATAAATATCACCCCAATGCCAAAATATGGGTTTCGCCCCAGGCGTTTAAACCAGGCAAAGAATGGTATGGTAAATTCTATGAACATGTTAACCGGCAATATGATTGGTTTGGGGGAATCGTTTACGGTCCATGGATAAAGACACCGCTTCCTGAGGTGAAGAAACTGATCAATCCATCGGTTCCGGTCAGGTTATATCCTGATATTACGCACAGCCTGAGCTGCCAGTATCCTATACCCGACTGGGACATAGCCTACGCCATGACTTTAGGCCGCGAATGTATTAACCCGCGTCCTGAAGATGAAAAGTATATCCATAACCTGTATGCGGGATTAGCTCAGGGAAGTATCAGCTATTCAGAAGGAACCAATGATGATGTGAATAAATTTGTTTGGAGCGATCAGGATTGGAATCCTTCAACAACCGTAATGGAAACCCTGCGCGATTATGCCCGTTACTTTATCGGACCAGATTACACGGAGGGTGTGGCTCAGGGCTTGATGGATCTTGAACAAAATTTGCGGGGACCGCTTTTATCAAATGAGCAGGTACAACGAACACTTCAGCAATGGCAGGATATGGAGAAAACTGCTTCCACCACTGTTTTAAGCAATCCCCGTTTCCAAAACGGATTGATCAGGGCTTATTTCGATGCCTATACGCAAAGAAGGTTGATCTATGAAACTCATCTGGAAGACCAGGCAAGGAATATTCTCGAACGTGCTGAACTAACAGGTTCAAAACCGGCCATTTCGGAGGCACAGAATATGCTTGCACTTGCCCATGAAAAACCGGTATCGCCTGAATTAAAACAACGATGTTATGCTCTGGCTGACTCACTGTTCCGCAGTATTGGTGCACAGCTCACCATAGAAAAACACCATGCAGCTGGAGGACGGGGAAATTTCATAGATAACATTGATATTCCGCTTAACGATGCCTTGTGGATGTTGGATCAGCTATCCCTGATCGAAAAGTTAAGCAATGAACCCGAACGGCTGGAGGCAATTGATAAAATGCTTCACCGGACAGATCCTGGACCGGGTGGTTTTTATGACAACTTTGGCAATCCCGCTGCCTGGAAAAGGGTCAGAGCAAAAAAGACATGGGCCGAAGATCCAGGAAGCCTGGAATCACCCCGCGTAAGTTTCGGAATCGGATTAACCGGGGTCGACTGGGTACATGAAGTGGTTGCAAAAGGTTTTGAAGGACAGACTACCCCTTTGGCCTGGATGAACCAGATTAATACACTGTACGATACCCCATTGAAGATGGAATACAACAACCTTGATCCCAACGCTTTGTATACTTTGAGAATTGCCTATACCGGACGCTTCCGTTCAAATATGAAACTCATTGCCGATGGTGTTATGATCCATGATTATATCCGGATGGGAACCCAACCTTTGTTTGAATTCTCTCTGCCTAAAGAAGTTACCCGGGATGGCAAAGTATCATTTACATGGACCTGCGGGCAGGATGATGGTGGCGAAGGTGAACGGGGCTCTCAGGTAGCTGAAATCTGGTTGATTAAAACATCGTAGGGACGCATATTTGCGTCCATACGGACCGTGGTTAATGTATTGCGCGGACGCAAGTATGCGTCCCTACGTGAAGTTTGAGGCGATTTGGTATTAAATTCAACGACTTAGTCTATATCCAATGAAAAAATTAGTATTGGTGATCGTTTTTGCTGCATTGTTTTTCCAAAGCAATAACTGCGCACAGCAAATCTCACCGCAACCGGTAATACCCGGACAATGGATAAAGTCCTGGCTGCTAAGTGGACCCATTCCATTGCATGAACCAAAAGATGCCTCCTGGTCCTGGGATCACCTTGTTGGTTTTAACACTGACTACCTGATAAAAGCAGGCGGGGAACAGAATCTTCAGGTTAAAGCCGGTGATGTTGTTAGATTTGTTAAAGGATCAGTCAAATGGAAGCTATACGATTCACCCGATTCCATCATTGATCTGGATAAAGCGGTGTCAAAAGAAGCTCCCGTGTTTGCCTATGCTTATACAGAAATTCAATCAGACGAAAACAAAATATGGGTCATCAGTCTTGGGACAAATGATGGGGGCAAACTCTGGCTAAATGGGAGTATTGTATGGGATTACCAGCAAGGTCGCGGGCTTGTTTCTGATGATGATGTGATTCCCGTACTGCTTAAAAAGGGGAATAATACCCTGCTTTTAAAAGTGGAAGAACGGGGCAATAGTTGGGGATTTTGTGTTCGCTTTCTGCCCTTCTCAACAAGAAAACTGGCTGAAAGAGGTGAACTCTTTAGAATCACAACCAGTGAGGATGGAGAGGTCGCGATTGCTTCTGAATTCTCATTGCCTGTTTTGCAAAAACTTATTCAATATTTGAATATTGAGATAGTCAACCACCAAAATCAGCCGGTTCTGAAAGAACAGCGTATCACGGGTTTCTGCGGGAAAATAAACCTAAAATCGAATGATTATCAATCTTATACCGGGTTAATGGATATTCGTTTAAAAAGCGGAGAAGATATTCAACGGAAATTTTCATTTTTTGCCTGCAAGCGAATGAATTATACCCTGTTTTCAAACGGGAAATCAGAATACAGGATAGCCCTCAGCGCTCTGGCATCAGAATCGGAGCAATGGGCTGCCGGGGAACTTCAGCATTGGCTCAAAGAGATCAGCGGTGTGGAATTGCCTGTTCAGAAGCTCGATCAGCCCCATAAAGGACCTCAGATAGTAATTGGCTACAATAATGCCATAAAAGAAAAAACAGGGACAAATGCACCGGCCGATGTGGATGAATCGTTTCGGTATTGCAATTCCGGTCCCGATATTTATATATATGGCGGAAAAATGCGCGGAACGATGTATGGTGTGATGTCTTTTCTCGAAAATGAGTTGGGCTGCAGGTGGTACACCCCCGCAGTAAGCGTTATTCCCGAAAGAAAAGAAATAAATTTCAGTTGGTACGACCATTCAGAAAAGCCAGGAATACGTGTGCGAAATGACTTCTATTTTGAAGCATTCGATCCGGTTTGGGCTGCCCGAAACCGGATGAACGGCACCATGGGATTCAGGCAACAACCCGGAGGTGTGGAGAGTTACTGGGCAGTGCACACTTTCTATCCGTTAATGCCACCATCGGAATTTTACGACAAACACCCGGAATACTATAGCCTGATCGACGGGAAACGGGTTCACGAACAAGCGCAGTTGTGCCTGTCAAATCCCGATGTATTGAAAATTATGACCGAAAGGATCAAGAATCGTATGCTCGAAAGTCCCGAGTATTTGATCTACGATGTATCACAGAATGACTGTTTTAATCCGTGCCAGTGTGATAAATGCCAGGCGATTGTGAAACGGGAGGGAAGCGAATCCGGGCTCATGATCTGGTTTGTGAACCAGGTGGCTGAATCTGTCGAAAAGGAATTTCCTGATAAGTTCATCGGCACCCTGGCCTACCAGTATACACGCACGCCGCCGAAGGAAATACGTCCACGTAATAATGTGGTTGTCCGTTTGTGCAGCATTGAATGTTGCTTTGCACACGATTTCAAATCATGCCCCCAAAACAAATCCTTTCTTAAAGATCTTAAACAGTGGTCGGCGTTGGCACCTCACCTGTATATCTGGGATTATGTTGTAAATTTCAGCCATTACGTGATGCCGTATCCCAATTTTAAGGTCCTCCAATCCAACATTCAGACCTTGAGGGAAAATAATTCGATCGGCATCATGGAACAAGCTGCCTATCAGGGCCGTGGCGGTGAATTTTCCGAACTCAGGGCTTATCTGATTTCGCGGCTACTCTGGAATCCTGATTGTGATGTTGAGGAGGTTATCAATGATTTTATGTATGGCTATTACGGCAGGGCAGGGAAATTTGTCAGGCAGTATTTTGATTTACTGCATGGCCGGATCAATCAGGAAATCCATATTCACCTTGGATTATCGCCTGATGACCCGATCTTTTCGGACGATTTTGTCAGTGAGTCGTATCAACTTTTTGAACAGGCAGCGAAAGTGGCTGATAATGAAGAGATATTGCAGCGAGTTGAAATGGCTTCATTGCCTGTTTTGTACCTCAAATGCAAACGAACACCTGTTCTCGCAAAATATGATGGTACTTACTCAAAATTCTGTTCCATAGCTAAACGTGAAGGGGTTACTTATTATGCTGAAGCCGGCGAACCTCAACGGATCGAATTTCATAAGAGTGTGGAGGGGGCAAAGTGAATTTGTAATGTACCCACACCAAACCAGACTTAAAGTACCCACCCCCCCCTCCCTTTTTCAGGGAGGGGGGGGATAGGGTGTGTACCTAAAGTCCACTTGGCCAGGGTGGTGGGTACTTTTTGAGCTCTTTGGGCCAGGGGGGCCGGCACTTTCCGATACTTGATTCTTTAACTTCAAAATTCAGAACTGGTCTTCGAATCACTCAATTATTTCTTCGTTATCCGTAGCTCATAGATTCCCCACATTTAGCAATTTTACCAGTTATTTTTTTTGCGGCTATATGCTCCATACAGACATTCGCCCTTGACCTAATCCGTTTTTGCTCAAATAAGATGCTTCAGATCGGGGAACATGCTTTGACTCATTCCGAACTCATTTCTGTTGATATAGGAATATCCCCCGATCAAGCAAAACAGCTGCTGGACCTGGCAGTGAACGTTCTTATACTTATCGCATACAGTGAGCTAAGTATAAGCAAAATCTGGTTCCTATAGCGAGGTTGATTGTAAGGGGTTGAAAACCAAGAGTGATTAAAAATGAGCAACTTATACTTTGTATAGAAGTGTAAGTTGGGGGCGAGAACCAGTTTCGCAACACAGTAAAGGGTGATTCTGGAAATCCTGATACCTCTCGTAATTTGACAATGGCAGGTTCGGATCATACCGTTTCTTGGTGAGGAAGAGTTCTGATTGGGTACGAAAATTTTGTTATTAACTTTCTTAAATTGTGTCCATTTAGAACAAAACACTTATCTTAGTGGGTATGAGCACTATTCCTAAAATACAATCGACCGGAACCCCTCAGGTTAATCCAATTGGACTCAGTCAATACCTAATTTTTTGGTTATGAATCTTGGCCAAAACACATCAGATGCGTATGTACAAACGTTGCGGCAACTTAAAAGACAACAATGGACAACAAGCTTGTAAAATATTTTTCAAGAATTACTCCTCTTTCAGATCAAGAATCTAGGGCATTAGAGGACAGTATGGTTATCAAGAAATTTAAGAAAGGTACTTTTTTGCTGAAAGAAGGTCAAATCTCGGTTGACAGCTATTTTATTTTAGAAGGTTGCATCCGCCAATATGCTATTATTGATGGAGAAGAAAAAACTACTGATTTTTTCACAGAAGAACAGTGGGTAATTTCGTTAAATAGCTTTACTCGAAAAAATCCAGCTACTTATTTTTGGGTTTGCAACGAGGATACTACTTTGGTTGTTGGCAATGAACAAAAAGCACAGGAATTGTTTAAGCAGTTCCAAAGATTTGAAACCATTTCTCGAGAAGTAATGGAAGTAGTATTTGCTGAACAACAGAATAAAATGACTTCATTCATGACAGACACACCTGAACAGCGTTACTTGAATTTATTAAAATCAAGACCCGATTTATTCCAAAGAATACCCCAATATCAAATTGCTAGCGTTAAGTTAAACTTGAATTGACGGATAAAGTTTAACTTAACACTAGTTCAGAAAATGATGAGCAACTTACACTTTTGTAATAAGTATAAGTTGGAGGAAAGAATTAGCTCAGCACTATAGGAAATAGTGATTGAGGAACCATCCACACGATTAAACCGCTCCCCGTAGAAAAATAGGGGCACGAAATGGGCTTTTCCCCGACCCCCGAGGAATAAGTCCAACAAATTCTGTCTGAATTTTCTAAGGCTTCCCGGCTCCATCCGCCAATGAACAACGTAGAGACGCATAATTACGTCTTCTTAGCCCCCCCGGTGATGATGTGGAACTGACGCAAATATGCGTCCCTACATAATATCAATATTGATATTGCGGAATTTTCATCAGTTCCCCGTCTTTTAATGCGGATTCATGCGCAACTATGCCCGAAACCGTCAGATTAAGCGCTATAGCTATATCCACCAATGGTTTACGATCCTGTATAATGGCACTGATAAACTCGTTGGTCAGGTGGCCGTGAGAACCGCCATGTCCGCCTGGCGAAACACCGGGAGGGAGTGGAGGGCGGTTCAAACCGGGAAGCGATTTTTCAAGTCCTTCGTACTTCCCGTAAAATGAGCCTTTTTGCCCCCGGATGCGGCCTTTTTCACCGCTATCGCCCGGGGTATCCCAACTGACACCCATACGCGACATGCCCCCGATACTGGTTCGAAAAAGTGCGATTTCAGTGCCAAACGGGTTCCTGTAGCGATTATTTGCTGGCTTTAAATGGTCAATCAGGCTCGGCATCCCGAAACAGGAGACTTCGGTAAAACTGCCGGCGGTTACGCCGATTTCGTAAGCATTGGAATGTGTCGGGTACCATTGCGGAGGAAGGCCCACGCGCCAATCCTTATAGGAAGGCAAAGGTTCGGGCATATAGTGATAATACTCCCCTTCGGAGTAAATGAGTTTGCCCAAACCACCGGCTGTATAAATCTGGCGCATGGCATATAGGTCCTCGTGAAAGCAGGAGGTTTCGAACATCATATACTTAAGACCGCTGGTTTTGACTGTTTCGAAAAGCTTGTCGGCATCTTCCAGCGATCCGAATATTGCCGGCACTGCGGAGGCCACGTGTTTTCCATGCCTGAGTACTTCGATCGCATGTCTGGCGTGGCTCGGCGCATCTGTAGCAATAAACACCGCTTCAATAGTATCGTCTTTGACCAGTTCCTCCAATGAAGGGTAAGTTTTAGAGCAGTTACATGCTTTTGCGAGTGCAGCGCAACGATCAGGAATCAGATCACTTACAGCCACAACCTCCACATTCGGGTGATTCTGGAAATCAAACACGGCCCCGAACTGGCAATAACCGTATCCAACGATACCCACGCGAATCTTTCGATCCGAAATGGGTAACCAGCCTTTGGAGAGGTCCGCATCCTCCGGTGCCTTCTCGAATCCCTGGATAACCGTTTTCTTTCCTGTGGTACAGGAAAAACCAAGGGCTGCGGCTCCGATGGAGGCCGTTTGCAAAAACCAGCGCCGTGAAATGCTATGGGCTGCTTCCGGGTTGAAGGAAGCTTTCTCCTTATTGCCTTCATCAGAGAGTAAAGAGGATTTAATTATTTCGGATTTCATAATCAAGGAATTAACAATTTTGGTTTGAAAACAGTTCAATAATGGCTATTTATATATAGTATATTTTCCGGCACTGTAATTATCGGTTCTGATAACCAACTTATTATGTTTCTCATCAAACCGGTAATTCACAGAATCTAAAAGAATAGTATCATCGAGTTCAACCTTTTCCGGCTTTGTATTCAGGTTTATCTTCAGGATATGCGATTTATGGATATCTCCTAGAGAGATATTAATCCTGTCCGGTTGATCTTCCATCACGACCAGGGTGCTTCCGCTTTGATCCGGATGACGAACAGTGAATTCATTTTTACCATCCGGATAGATCAGCAGTGTTAAATATCCGGCTGAGTTTTTATCTCCGATTCCGGTATAATCACGCTTAATATCCATTGGCACGATCGCTCCTTCACGGATATACACCGGATATTCATCAAGCGGAAACTCACGTTCAAATGTTACCGGACCTTCAATAACTTCCTTATCATGAAAAAAATATCTCCATTTCCCTTCCGGCAGCGAAATTTTATTCATTAATTGATCTTTGTAAATGGGAGCGACAAGAAAATTATCGCCGAAAAGATAGTGGTATTTACCTTTCACGGGTCGCTGTAGTAGCTTTCCCCCATTATGTGCGTTAACAACATACGTGTACATATATGGGATTAATTCGGTATGCAGCCATGAAAATTTACGGATGATCTCCAGTTCCTGTTGCGACCGTTTCCACAAAGCCCTTTCGCCATGGCCACCATTGAGAAACAATCCGCAAAACGCAGAAAATTGTGCCCACCGGATATACAGCCGGGGTGGGATCACACTTCCCGAGAAACCGGCCACATCGGAACCAATAATGTTGTATCCGACCCTGGCACTGGCCATAATATTACGCATCGCCAATTCAATTCCATCGTTCGACTCCCAGGTGTGCTTTTGGTCTCCAACCCAGGTTACCGGGGCAGCATCGATCGGAGCAAATCCCTCGGGATGGTAACCACGGTCAATCGCCCGGGCCAGCGTAACGAATTCAGCATTCTGCGTTAGTCCGTGTAAATATTCATCCCGGTAATAATGGTCCATGTAGGTGCGTGTGGTCATCAATCCTTTTTGCGTTGTTTTATAGAAAAACGGAACGGGTCCGATTAATGTATAGAAAAGCGTTGCGGTCCCGTCGAGTTTCCATCCGTCGATCCCATAATCGAAAACCTTTTGCTGCAAACCGCGCCACCAATTTACTGCCTCCGGATTGGTGTAATCAATAAAACCTCCTTTCCCTTTCCACCATTTAATCTGGTCACCCTTACCGACTAAATAGCCCTTTGCTCGGGCCTCATTAAACCAGGATTCAGACTCTTTGAGCCTGGTGTCCTTGCTTTTGCTATTGACCATCGAGGTCATCCAAAGCACAACCCGGTAACCTTCTCCCTGCAACTTTCTGAACCACTCTTCCGGATTTGGATACAGCGTTGTATCCACCTGAAAATCATTATAGCACGTACTCCAGGGACTATCCAACAGGATTGTGCGCACAGGAATATCATGTTTCGAATAGGCTTCGAGCAGTGTATCAACCCGTTGGGCAGTATTGGCATCATCTTCCCAGAGCCAGCATTCCAATGCCCACACCGGAGTCAGGGGTGGATTTCCATGTCGCTCAGCATCAAACGGGACCCCACGAAAAGGGAATGCAAAACCGAAATAATAAATCAATGCCAAAATGGTAATCATAATCAAGAAATATTTAATGATTTTCCGGGTTCTTGCTGGCTTTGTCATGATATTCCGGATGATCAGTAAGATTGAATTATGTTAATGCGTTTCTGCTCTATACAAGTTTAATGAATTATCGTATATTATAATATAGATTTGTCAAGTCAAATGAAAAGGTCAACCATGATTAAACGATTCGAAATCATTTTGGGTATTATTCTGCTGAGCGTGATGCTGGTTTCCTGCTTCAGCACTTCCCGGGTTGAACGAACCTCCTATCTTCGCGCCGACTATTATCAAAAATCCGTGGCACGGATCGATAGCCTTAAATCAGCAACGGAAATCGTAATTGGCACGATAAAAGCTGGTTTTGCAAAGGTTAGTATCACTCCGGGCTTGAATAATATTAAAGATATTTATTCGGAAGGGAAATTCATTGAGGTGCCGCTTGCCGGTTATGGGGCACGAAAAGGGAAATCAGCCACCGGTATTCACGACAGCATTTTTGTCAAGGCAGTAGCACTGAAAGTCGATCGGCAAACCCTTGTTTTTGTGAGTGCTGATCTGTTGATCATGCCACCCAATATTATCGATTCAGTAACCATACTTCTTTCCAAACAAGGAATCCGGCGGGAGCAACTGTTTTTTTCAGCAACTCACAGTCATTCAAGCATTGGTGGATGGGCGAATGGTTATGTGGGAAAAGAATTTGCAGGGAACGAGAATAAAAACCTGCAAAGATGGCTTGTTCTGCAGATCTCAAAAGCTGTTACTTCAGCAATTGCAGATTTAAGGCCTGCCCGGATTGGATCCGGATGGTTTAATGCGGATAGCTACACGCGAAATCGTGTCATAGGCGAATCAGGTACAAAAAACAATGATTTCAGTTTTATTGCCCTTGAGCAAATCGGATATAGGAAAGCAATAATAGGTTCATTTTCTGCACATTCAACAACTATGGGATCAGACAATATGGAAATCAGCGCCGATTATCCGGGTTACTGGGAACGTAAAATCGAAGGTACCTCTGCCGATCTGGCCCTCTTTTTTGCTGGGTCCGTGGGAAGTCAAAGCCCTGTTGGAAAGGGAGATGGCTTCGACAGACCCAGATTTATCGGGGAATCTTTGGCCGATAGCCTGAATGAGCACCTGCCCCAGGTGGTTCTTAATGATAAAATAACATTTTCCGCTATTTCATTAAAAGTGCAATTACCGGGTTACCATATTCGGTTGACCACAAAAATCAGCCTTTCCTCTTTTTTAAGTAAGAAATTGATGCCGTTTCCGGAAAATGTTTACCTGCAGGCTTTACGAATAGGAAATATGATATGGATTACCACCCCGTGTGATTTCAGCGGCGAATATGCGCTCCAGATCAAGAATTCTCTGGCTTCAAAAGGGTTTAATGTAATCGTTACCAGTTTCAATGGCAGTTATGTCGGGTATGTTGTTCCCGGCCGTTATTTTTACTACGATCAATACGAATCGAAACTAATGGGTTGGTTTGGGCCCAATATGGGCGAATATACCATGGATTTAATCCGCCAGATCTCAAAAATCGTGACTCATACCGAGAACATTTAACGATGATCTCAAAATGGTAAGAAAAATGTTAAAATATCTGCTCCTTGCTGTTTCCGGATTTTTTCTGATTACACTTTTTGGGCTGTTTACTCCCGCTGTGTGGCATCATTGGGTTACCTATCCCCGACTTGAAAAGCAGGTGAATGAGTTTCAGAAACTGCGAAAAGAACCTGCCCCGCTAACAAAACTCCATACCTACCGTGGAGCCCTTCATGTTCATAGTTACTGGTCGCACGACAGTGAAGGAACTTTATATGACATTATTCCGGCCGCAAAAAGCGCTGGTGTTGAATTTATATTCCTGACGGATCACCCCCGTGGCAATATAGATACCCTGCCAAGGGGATATAAGGGATATTATGATGGGGTTCTGATTGAGCCGGGCAGCGAAAAGCAGGGTTTTGATACCTGGTCACTTGATTCGGTAATCATTAACTGGAATCTGGATAAAGATTCCATAGCAAAAAATATCGTGTCGCAGGGAGGAATAATCTTTTATGCGCATACCGAAGAGCCTCATAATTGGGGCAATCCCGATTTTCAGGGAATGGAAATATATAATTTTCATACGGATACCAAAGATGAATCGTTAACTCCGCAGATCATCAATTTTATCGTTAATGGAAATAAATACCGTCATTGGGCTCTGCGCGAAATGTTTGATGAGCAGACTTCTATCCTTGCTTTGTGGGATTCATTAAATACAAAAAGGAAGATTGTTGGGTTTTCTGCCGAAGATACTCATGAGAACCAGAATATCCGGGCAAGGTATTTAAAAGATGGCCGGGTTGAATGGGTTGGACCCAATGCAAATGTTATTGATACTATGGATGTTAAATTTTGGAACAAGTGGCTTTTTCAACAACCTGATGCAAACGGTTGGGTTTTTAAGTGGATGATCGATACCTATAAGGAAGGGTTCAATTATATCACAAACTATATACTTGCTGACACGTTATCGGTGCCATCACTAACCCATCACTTGCTAAAAGGGCATCTTTATTCAGCTTTTAAAAGCCTTGGCGATGCCAAAGGGTTTATGTATTATTCCGAAAATCAAGTAGATAGTATTAGCGGTATTCTTGGCGATTCCGTTAAAATGGATCAGGTAAAAACTCTCAATGCAGTATCTCCGTTGCCTGGTCAATTCCGACTGATACATGATGGCAAAACCGTTAATGTTACGACCAGTGATAATTATCAATATGCCTGGTCAGAACCGGTAGAAAAAGGTGCCTACCGGATCGAAATGCATATTAAATTGAAAGGGAAATATGTCCCATGGATTTATTCAAATCCGATATATATCTATTAATATTTATTGCCTGACGCGGTTATATTATGAAATTAAAATTATTCTCGCTTGGATTGTTTGCGTTGATATTTTGTGGAAACGTCACTGCACAAACATTTAAAGCCAGTGCAGCCTTAAGGGTTATAACTCCAGAGAATTTAATCCCTATATCCGGTGGAATGGGAACACCTGTAATACCAACAGGCAAAAAGGGTGATCTTTTTGTCCGTGCTTTTGTATTAGAAAAGGGCCAAACAAGAATAGCCATTGTAAGTGTTGATAATCTTGGATGGCCTGCCTATCTGGGCGACCGGTCGCGCAAGTTGATCAAAGGCATAGCTCCTGAAAATGTGCTGATTGGTGCCACTCATGCCCATAGTGCTCCGGATGCTTATGGTTTTCCGGATGAAAAGGGAAATACTGGTGCTGATCTTAAATATCTCGACTGGTGCGTAATCCAGATCGCTGATGCTGTTAACGAAGCTGTAGCCAAACTTGAACCTGCCTCTCTTAAAACGGCTGTTGGTGAGGCGAAAGGAAAGATCGCCTTCAACTATTATGCAGATAAATTGTATGATCCGCGTTGCGGAATTATTCAGGCAATAGCCACTTCAGGAGCAAACAAAGGAAAACCGATTGTCACCCTTGTCAATTATGCCATTCATCCTGAAATACTGGGTACCGACCGTAAATTAATCAGCCCCGATTTATGCGGTCCGCTTTATGACCGGATTGAATCAAAAGTCGGTGGTATCGCAATTTTTATGAATAGTGCCCAGGGTGGAATGGTTACTGCCGACACCAGGCGGGAGAATGGCAAAGAGGCGAACGACTGGGATGAGTGTATTCGAATTGGTAACCTGCTGGCTGATGAAGCTTTACGGATTATTGAACCAGCTCCTGTTCAGGAAAATCCTGAAATTTATTGTGCTTCGAGAATGATCCGCCTTCCTATTGATTCAGAGATTATGCGGTTTGTGTTTAAAAATTCACCTCTCGCGGCTGAAGCGGGTAAAAATAATGATTTCTCTAATGTATCAACACGCCTGAACCTTCTGAATATCGGGAAAGCCCAGGTAATAACCATTCCCGGGGAAGCTTTGCCCAATATCGGGTTCTATTTAAAAAGGAAAATGAAAAGCGATCAACCCTTTCTTTTCGGCCTTACAAACGATGCATTTGGTTATATTCTGACGAAAGAAGATTTTGGGGGATTCGAGCGTTATAACTACATCAGCCGAACATCACTCGGCGAAATGACCGGTAGTATTTATGAGGAAGAGGCACTGAAGTTGATCCATAAAAGCCCGGCTCCTGCGAAGTAATTGTAGCGATAAATCAAGCATTTAATGAAAAGTAAACGAGAAACAATGGCAATCAAAACAATTCCAACGCTAAAAATAGGTGATCTGGAAATTAATCCTCCAATCATTCAGGGAGGGATGGGTGTAAGAGTATCAGGCTCAAGCCTGGCATCGGCGGTTGCCAATGAGGGCTGTGCGGGTATTATTGCCAGTGTTGGCTTAGGTGCTTTTGAGGATGCATCGGCCTCGAAATTTGTTGAGGTAAATAACGATGCATTAAGGTCACAAATAAGAAAAGCAAGGTCGCTTTCCACGGGAATAATCGGTGTGAATGTGATGGTCGTGCTTTCGAACTACGAGGAACTGGTAAAGATTTGTGTGGAAGAAAAAGTTGATATGATCATTTGCGGATCGGGTCTTCCATTAGATCTGCCAAAACAAACCGCAGGTTCAAATATTAAATTAATTCCTATAGTTTCGTCAGCAAGAGCTTTAAATATCATTTACCGGAAGTGGAAACAAAACTATAACCGTGTTCCGGATGCAGTAATCCTCGAAGGTCCGATGGCTGGCGGGCACCTTGGGTTCTCTCACGACGACCTGATCAATGGAAAAACGCGTACGCTTGAGGAACTGGTGAAAGAATTGGTGGATTTCGTGGCCACACTTGAAGAAACCATTCCGGTTATTGCCGCGGGCGGCATATTTGACGGGGGTGATATTGCTAAATTTTTGAAGATTGGAGCATCGGGCGTTCAAATGGCAACCCGGTTTGTTTGTACTACCGAATGCGATGTTCACGATGATTTTAAGCAGGCTTACATTTCTGCAACCAAGGATGATATTGTCATTATCAATAGTCCTGTTGGATTGCCAGGCAGGGTTATCAGGAGTGAGTTTACCGAAAGAGCCATGAAAGGCGAGACAATACCGTTTAAATGTCCCCATCATTGTTTAAGATCATGCAATCCGCGTACAGCACCTTATTGTATAGCCAAGGTATTGGCAGATGCTTCAAAAGGCAGGTTGCTCAACTCGTTTGTATTTGCCGGATCCAATGCATACAGGTGTACCGAAATTGTATCGGTAAAAACACTCATCGATCAGTTGAAGGAGGAGCTAAGTAATTCATTGTAACATTTTCAGCAAGTTCAATATTTAATACAGGCTATATTCGCTCTTTTGGAGTTATTTCAGATATTTCTCAAAAAAATCGTTCATCTTCAACTGACTAAAATCATTTACCCGCTTTACTATGTCCATGGTATGAGGCCACAATGGTACACGGTAATAAGCATTTGGAACACCCAGACTGTCGAGCCGTGCTTTTAACAGATCGGACTGGCTGATTGGAACAAGTTCATCAGATGTTCCGTGAAGGATCATCGTGGGAGGATCATTTTTATCCAAATAATTTATGGGAGAGGCTTCTCTGTAAAGCTCCGGTGCCTCTTCAAAGGAATGCGCAATAAAAGAGGTTACCAACGGTTGGGTTCTGGCATATTCGGTTGTCAGGTCAACAGGGCCGTATATGTCAACAACTGCTTTTATCCTATGATTGTTTTCAGGAACTTCTGTAGTGTCACCGTTTACCGCAGATCTTTTCCACCCATAAGATGCCAGAAGAGCCAGGTGCGCTCCTGCAGAGCCTCCGATCAGGGCAATCCGATCGGGATCATAACCATATTTTTCGCCATTGCTGTAAAACCAACGGACAGCATCGGTAATATCTTCAGCACAGGCAGGATAAGGCGCATCTTCAAGCAGCCGGTATGAAACCGTAGCTGTAATATACCCCCTTTTCGCAAAGTCGACCAGGTATATCAGATAATCCGATCGGTTGCCACCCTTCCATCCGCCTCCGTGAATAAAAACCAATAATGGCGCAGGTTTTCTGATGTTTTTGGGAATATAGATATCTAATTGAAGTGATTTCCCATCAATTCTTTTATATTCAATGTTTTTAATTTCTTCAATATCTTCAGGAATATCAGGGGTTTTATTTACCAGCTCCTCCAGGCCAATCCCGATTGCCAGATAAGCAGGAGCCACAAAATGATAACCCAGCGGAGGTTTATTCGGATTTAATGCCGACCAAATCCGGGGCGTGACCATCAGGAGGCAGCCGAAAATAACGATGATCAGCAGACCCCAGAGACCGCGTTTTAAAAGTTTAGATTTCATAAGTTTATATATCAGTGTTCCATTTTCTTTAATTCAGTCAGCATTTCTTTTAGATTTCTATGCAACACAGGTGCAGTTTCGGGACCTAATGAATTCTTTTCGCCGTAAGGAGCTCCCTCTTTTTTGTAAGTATAAGGGGCCTTAACATCCCACTGACTTTTGGGTATGATATAGCCAATTTCATCGTTGGCAAGACAAAAAATAAATTTGTATTTCCCGGCCATCATCTCCCTGACTGATGGCACTTCAACGGGCTCGATTTTAAAATCCCGGCCTTCAGGTGCTTCTACTCCTCCGTTAATAATTTCGGGATAAGCCTCCCCCGGAATGGTGGCAAACGAAAGCGGCCCAATCTTGAAAACTGAAAGCTCTGAGCGCATTTTCATCCAGCCTGAAGTCCCCCGATCTAAAATGCCAAGAGCTGTTCCCAGTTTAAACATCGTATTGTTAATGGGTAAAGAAAGAGTTCGTACAATGAGCGAAATACATGCGGAATCAACCTCTTCGACCGGGTTATCCATAGAATTCAGCGCAAGCAGCGCCAATTGTTTCCCTTGTGCTGCTGCCTTTTCAAAAGTCGGTTCCTTAAATTCCTGACCTGTAAAAGGGTCTGTAACTGTCAGACTTGGATGGGTAGTCATTAAGCCGCCGATTGCCCCATTAATATAAACTGCAACGCCTCCATTGCCTGGCTTAACCAGACTATCGCATTTGAAAACCCCCTTTTCAACTCCTTCACGAACGTAATGAGGGAAATCTGAAGTAACGAGCAAATTGTTACTCCATAAGGTTTCCGCGTGATCAGCCCAGGCAATCAATGATCCAAGGATGTTGCCATTTTCTTTGTCGATAGCTTTAATGATTCTCAGACCGGAATCAAAGACTTCCGGTTTTCTGGTATCCTTGACCAATGGAATGGCTCCGGTCAGATCCTCAGATATTGATAAACGTGCCGGACGAATATTCTTTACTGCCGTAACAACAGACTTAGCAATCTGATTTTTCACATATTCCATATATTCCTTATTGATACCGCTTTTAAAAGGAGTTCTACCCCAGAGGCCCAATAAGTCAGGACCTTCGTGTGTATGTGTTGAGGAAATAATCGTATAGGTAACTCCTGCTTCAGTAGGAATCCGTTTCCTGGCATCAATTATATCATCGTTCATAAAACCGATAGCATCGAGCACAACAATGGCCAGACGTGTTTTACCGTCGTCTATCACCATGGTTCTGGACCAGAGATCATCATGTATCCCATTGGCTGCCCTGCTGTTGCTAAAACCTGCAATCCAAACCGGATCAAAAACACCATTGCCGTTGCCGTCAGTAAAAGTATCGCCGTCTTTTGGGTTATACTCTGCATCCCCGTTTTTATCAATCCAGCGATCGGGGACTTCAGGTGTAATCGGAATAGCGGCAAATCCCGCATTTAATGCTGCAGGATTTCCATTGACAATCTTTAAATCTGCTTTGTATCCGGGATGGCGGTCCTTCAGGTTTGAACAGGTCCAAAAAAATAATCCAATGATTAATACGAGGAATAATAACCCAAGTCCCTTAAATACAGGTTTTATAAGTTTCATATGATTTATTTTTTATAATGTACTTCACGTTCAACATCTTCATTATCTATTGGTTGGCCTTGTTCAATTTTGCGCCAGTCGATGGTGCGATTATATTTTTTCATCGCTTTTTCTGCATCAAATATCCGTGAATCATGC
The DNA here is from genome assembly GCA_007280905.1 of Porphyromonadaceae bacterium. Taxonomy (GTDB): domain Bacteria; phylum Bacteroidota; class Bacteroidia; order Bacteroidales; family UBA12481; genus UBA12481. The sequence continues at coordinate 35,499 of QYQM01000034.1, forward strand.
AATTCCATGGTATATGAAGTATAATCGGGCAGAGGAGTGAAGAAATCCTGTAACAACGAAGCTGTAACATCAAACTGGTTTACATAAGGTACATTTAGAATGTTGTATATTGTTTTCAGGATAGATCCGAAATTCGCATGGGTATGAGATACATATCCTTTTTTTACATAAGGACCGGCCATCATTAATACAGAGCGGTGTGCGTCGATATGATCCACTCCTCCCTGGGGATCATCTTCTGTTATGATGACCAGCATATTTTTCCAATATTTTGTTCGTGACAGAAAATGTAAAATCCGGCATAATTATGACTGGTTCTGCCGAACAATGCTTTTTGCATGGGAACCATTACTCCGTGGGCCGCACCGGTATTCGTATCGAACCATTCTTCGCGGACATGCGCTGTTTCATTTGCTTCTCCAAAGTTGTAAAAGGATACTTTCTGCCTGTCGAGGGCCTCCCAAAGACCGCCAATTTCCGCGTAATCTTCAGGGTCAATACTTCCGGTTGTACCCGGGAAGCGCCGTCCGGGAGCCTTTGAAAAAAGACTGGCAGTTTTTGTGACGCTGGAGTTTGTTTCTACCCATTCGTTTGGTATCACACCCATCATCCAATGATGGCCATGGATTGATGCATCACTATCGCAGTAATAATTATCTGAAAATGAGAACTGTTTGGCTACTTTATGATGATTGGGACTAATTCTTAGGTTTGGGAATTTCTTTTTTAGTGAATCAGGCAAGGTGTATTCGTTATTTACACCAAAACGGGCAAGGGTGCTGTCTCCTGCGGCATTTTTGAACTGACCAAAAATCTCATCATAGGTTCGGTTCTCTTTGGTGATATATACAATATATTTTATGGGAGAGTTCCGCAAGCCAGGCAATGCAGGTAAAGGATTTTTTCCATCATCTGTCACGCTTAAACTTTTAAAAGTATTGTTAATTGATTGTTTCGTATAAGTTGCCAATTGATCTGCATCAGGCATGATTACTTTTTGGAAACTACCCAATTGTATATCACCAACATAATATCCTTGAATAGGGGAAACAAAACCATTACCGCCATTAGGGCCTGCACCAAGCCCCCTGCAGGAAATAATATACATTTCCCTTTCATCTTTGGACAATTTAACCCGTGTAGGCCCCCAGCCAGTTGGAATTAATCCGATAGTTTTTCCGGACTGAACATCAATTACTGCAACAGCATTAAATCCTAATAATGCAGCATAAAGCGTTTTTTCATCTTTGCTTAGTGTTAAGCCAAAAGGAAGCAATCCGCGATATTTGTCAATTCGCTTATCAACCAAAATCGGAATATGACCGATGATCTTATGATTTTTGTAGTCGATGATTGAAATATTGTCATTCGTCGCATTCGACACATAAGCAAATTGTTCTCCAACTGCTATCGAATTAGGGCTGGCGCCCCCCACCACTTCTGCATCTTCAATCATATGCCCGATTTGATGGCCTGTTTTGAATTTATCCATTACCTCATTAGTCTGCAAATCGATGGTAAACACGCTCATCGCGTCAGGATGCAGAGGACTGCCAACGCCGGGAATTTTACGTCCTTCAACCACAGTACCATTGATCGACTCACTGGTATTATCTCCGTAAGGATGGTGAGAAATCAATATGGAATCGTAATTGGAAGGAGTAGCTCCCGTGATTAACGGATATTCATACATGCCTACATTCGCAACAAATGCTGTTTTTCTGTCCGGGCTAAGGGTTAAACCAAAAGGCAGTCTGCCGACTCTGATCGATGCTGTAATTCTATTTGTGGCTAAGTTGATGCGTACCATCCTGAAATTGCCTCTGTCTAATACAAGCAACTCATTGTCCGGTTCATTTAGAACCAGGTCTGAAGTAAAACTGTCATTATATTCAGTGCCATCAACCGGACCATTTAATGAAATAGAATCGAGACGGGTTAAACTTTCGATGTCGTATTTTATTATCGCACCATTATCTCCACCACTTAAGTAAACTGTTTTTGAATCTTTTGAAAGGGCAACCCCAAGATAAGATCCCTTGGATAAAGGAGACTTAATCTTATTATCGTAGCTGGGGACCCTGATTGAACCTAATGACTGGATATCAATAATGGTAAAGACCCCATCATGGAGGGTCACTGCTTTTTTGCCATCGGGTGAAATTGCCAATCCGAACGGGTCATCCGTTATTCGAATCAAATTACCAGCCGGTGTTGCAAATCGTCCGCTGGGCAAAATTGCAGTACCTGTACTATTTATTTCCGTAAATTTATTTTCTGCAGGAACAGTCAAGATTTCAACTTTATTTTGGGAAAATCCAAATTTACAAATAGTTGCAAAAATGAAAATGAGTGTAAAGCGCGAAAATCGAATCATAGCTTATTCATTTGAAAACAAATTAATAACAAATATCTGTTTCTTTTGATCATTTTTTCCTTCAACCGGAACTAAACGATTGAAAGCAATTGTTGTTCCATCATTTGACCAAACAAGGTTTGATGGAACTTCGTCTGTTCTTTCTGTTAGTCTTTTATATCTTTTCGCAAAAGGGCGATCAGATATTTCACAAATTACAATACTGTTATCCCAAATGTAGGCAATAGATTTATTTTCATTGCTCCATCTGGCAGCGGATTGAACATCAGAATTATGCACCGTAATCTGGATCGGATCTCCACCTAGCGGGGAAATCAAAAAGATTTGCCGGATGCCATTCTTATCTTTAGATAGATAGGCTATTCGACTACCGTCCGGAGAGGAGCGAACGACTCCGCCGCATCCGGGATATTTGGTGTTTGCCGTAAAGGTCAATCTTCTTTGCACGGTTCCTTTGGGTGGCATCGGAAAAGAACTCTGAGTTCCTTCGAGCGGGCTAAATTCTCCGGGAATATTGATCGAATCGGGAATGTCGACAACAAAAAGTTCGTCAACCGGCTGGCCATCCTTATCGCGTACCTTACCAAGGAAAGCTCTGGCAACCTGCATGGTACCATCAGTTTTATTATAGCCGCCTGTTCCAATCCAACTGTCGGAAGCAGCATTGCTGATTTCATCACTTCCGGGTTCAGGATCGGGAACCACCCTGACAACCACCGCACTATACCAGGTCCCGTCGACATTCTCACCAGCCTCATCTTTGTCGGTCGCGACCGGATGTTGCTGATTTGATACAGCAATTGTCCTCAGGTTCCATTTGATGCCGGTTGAGTCTTCCAATTTCTTCATGATGGCATCATTGTAAGTATATCCAATCCATTTGCCATCGCGGCTCCATTCGTGCCGGTGGGTTCCCCCCCTCAATGCGCCGGGTGTATATGGGAATGTCACATCCCTTGAATCCATATTTATAGGAACATTTGGTTGGTTGTCTCTAACAATCACGCCTGTACGACGCCATTGCTGGTAAGGATTCTTTTCGGTACAAACCGGTAATCCATGAATAAAAATCACCTTGTTTTCTATCGGATGATAACTGGCAGCCCCTGCTCCGGGTCCATAATCATGGTTATCCTGAATTTCAAAAAGAACTTCGGTTTCCCCGGTTTTGATGTTTACCCTTTCTATGGAAGGACTCGCTCCAATTCCGCCGGTACTGGTTCGTGTATCATAAACCAACCATTTTCCGTCAGGAGAAAAATTGTCGTTATTGTCGAGATCATGGTGCTTCGAAGTATCATGCGTCACCTGAATTTCTTTGAGAAAAGATTCAGGGGTGAAACACGATCCTAAAATTAGTATTCCTGCTATAATCAATTTGTGCTTCATGTGTTTATATCGATTTCCCATTTATAAATCTGATTTTACTTTGAAATCATCCAGATAAAACTCAGCTATTGAAACGGGTTCGTCGGCTCCGGTCAGAGGTGGTGCCGGGTCCTGGTTTGGGGTCAGGCGGTTTGGCTGATCACGATACGGACCGGTTCTGAAAGAAATTCTTTCAACAGATTGCACTGCCTCAGCGAGCTTGGCATTTTTCAAAAGCTGCGTTCCATTTACTGAGAGTCTGAAAGAACCAAACGGCTGTGCATCAATGCTTATTTTCAGGTCGTACCAACTACCTGGTTTATATGATTGTATAACTACTTCTTCGCTGCCGTCGACTGCCTTGATTTTTCCATCGGCGTCGAACCTGATCCGCACCGGACGATTTCCATAACGATCGGTTACATCGATTTCCAGTAATCCGCTTTCTGCTTGTTTAGGGAAAACCTTAACCTCAATTACTGCTTTCTTTGATTCTTTAAAAACACGGATAGCCCTGGCATAATCATACGGGTCCTTATCTTGTAAAAGAAGGCTTTTGTTCTTTGCGGCAGGGAATTCAGCCACTTCAACAGGGCACCACTTCGGACTGTATATATTCCAATCGGTAACGGCTCCTCCTGTTTCCAATTGATCGAAATTGTCATCTACATTGCCTTCAACCCTGTAACGAATTGGGAGAGGGACTCTGCTCACCCAAATATCTTCTTTATTCATGCTGTAGGTGAGCCACATATCATTTCCCGGCGGGTTCCCGTTTCCTTCAACAATTCCCCGGGTGTAACATGGTCCGAAATCTTTCCAGCGTCCCATAAAACGGCGGGGAGGCACTTCCCCCTGAAGCAGCAGCATATTGTCATAAATAATGCCATCATCGCTGGATATCACAATCAACGGGTATCGATATTCGTCCAGTTCGATAGGATTGTAACAAATGGCAAAACGGCCGTCTTCAGTTGCCTGCCCCCACATTTTACCTCCGGCCATAATCAGTGTAGATGATTTTACCGGTATACTAAAATGTACCCCATCACCGGACAAAGCGCAAAGTGAACGTTTCCATAAGCCGGTTACTTTACCATCTTTCCTATGGTAATAATTAAATGCGCTCCCTGCTTCGGTAATAGAATAAAATCCGTCCAAACCATGATCCTCATCCCACCACTGCATTGTTTTTAGCTTATCAGCAAGCAAAGCATTACAAGCATCTACAAATCCTTTGTCATCTGATTTTGTATAGAACGGATAACTGGTATTGCTTTCATCCCATTTAGTATGGCTACTGTATCGAATAAAATAGGTAGGACCGTAAGTTCCGTTGTTATAAGCTTCGCGCACCACACGTCCGATCCCTCCTTCAAGGAAAGGATCTTCAGCATGCCCGTAAAATGCCAGAACCAGCAACCTTCCTTTCGGGGCAATGTAAAAACCCATTCTCTGGTGCATCATGTATCCGGTGTAACCTTCAGGGATTATAACCCCGGCGGGTGCTTTATACGGAGGAAAAACAACTTCCGGTTTTTTCCAGTTACGTCCGTCAACAGATGTAGTGACGAGTGTTTGTCCGGGTGCAATATGCTCATCCACCGGATTGCTCAGGTATTGCTGATAAAACTTACCGTTCCAGTAGCATAGGTTCGATGCATGGTTGTAAGTCCAGCCATAACCATCCGACCACTCGGGATGCGTACGGTTTGTTCTCACAGTCTGACGGCTTTCAGATCCGATGGCATATCGCAGCCGCCCTTCATGAACGTTAGGATCGATAGTTACTCCACCAATATAACGTATGGGTTCATTCACACTACCTGTTTGGGCAAAACCGGTATAGGCAATGCTTTGTGATAATAGCAAAAGCGAGATTGCGGTAATTTTCATGATTATTTTGTTAATAACCAATTATATTTTCGGGGCCAAACATATATTTCGAAGATAGAAAAAAAACTTAACTTTCTTCCCTGGAAATAGGGTATATTATAGACACACCGTTTCAATTCAAATTTAAACTAACATAAGTTATTCTAATGAACACAAGCGCCTGTCTGATTCTAATGTTAAGTCTGACGATTTCAGCAACATATCCCATTAAAGCACAGGAAAGAACAACGGGAAAATCCTTAAAAGAGGGACTGTTTCAGCTGAATGAAATTGACTTGCATGTTCATGCAGGAAAAGAACGTCCACTCCCGCTTAATGAATGGATAGATCTTTTCGCCCGTGATGGAAGAAAAGTAATTCTTTTGTTGGACCACCTGGAACTTTACCGTATGGATGACAAAGAGCACAAAGAGTGGATAAAGGAAAATAATTTCAATGACTGGTATCCTAAAACAACAACTGGTAAATATGATTTCATAAAAGAAATGTCAACAGTTGAAAGTCGAAATGATGTTCTTACTTTCAGAGGTTGGGAAATATGGGAAGGAGAATTTGAAGAGGGGCTGGAAAAGCCACCTATGAAAGAGGCTGAAGTTATTGGCTGGCATATGTCTAAAGCAGCCTGGAATGGTAAAGCACCTGTAGGTAAAGAACTTATATTCAGGGCTAGACAAATTGTTGGTATTCAAAAAGAGTTCCCTGTTCCTATGATAATTTTTCATCCATTTATCGGGCGGATAAAGGCAGTTAGGGAAGCTGCAGCTAAATCCGGTCGCAACCTTTCTTCTATTAAAAAAGAAGAATACCGCTATTTCACGCCAACCGAACAAAAGGAACTCATTGAAATCTTAAACGGAAGTTCTATATATATTGAAATTTCGAGAGGTTGGTCCACCCTTTGGAGCGATCCGGTTGTGCGTGAGGCATTTATAGAGGACATTCGCCCGCTTGCAGAAGGTGGTGTAAAATTCACTGTTTCGACCGATGCTCATGGTACAAGTAGCTTTGATGAATCCTATAATCCGGAACTCTATTGTAAAGATTTGAGAATTACTCCTGAAGATGTAAATACTATAATCAGAGAATTGCTTGCTATCAGGGCGAAAAGGAATTTAAGGTAACAAAAAATGTTATCGGTAAGCAGGCTCAGATGCTTGGGGTTCACCATCAAAAGTCAACTCTATGACGTTTAAAAAGGGATCCGGCGGATATTGCGGCAAATCGTGAAGCCAAACACGATCGCCCTTTTGCTCGATTCGGGCGTATTGACCGGTTGCCAGCAAGCAAGCAGATTTCACCTTACTGCCGCACCATGCAAACGGTACAGAAGAGCCTGGCCATCTTTGTATCAGGAGATAAATTTTATCTTTAACCCTGGTTGTCAATCCGAGATTTGCAGCAACCACCGGGGAGGGACCTGCTCCATATATAGCACTGCCATTGACTTGCATCCATTTGCCAATATTGTTCAGCATTTCGATTTGTTCAACAGGTATTGTTCCTTCACCATCCGGGCTGACATTCAATAAAAAATTACCACTCTGTGAAGCACAGGAAGCAAGCAACCGAAGAACTTCATGGACAGGCTTGTAATTACGATCATAGAGCGCATATCCCCACGTACGATTCATGCAAAAGCATGATTCCCAAGGCCTCGGCTGTGCTGCAACAATATTTTCCGGTGTGGCAAAATCACCAGGCAGACCAGCCCGGTCATTGATGAGGATATTGGGTTGCAGTTTTCGCGCCATATCCAAGAGTTCCCGTGAACGCCAGCGTTCCGGATCATTTGGAGTCAATCCGTCGAACCACAAAATGTCAACCACACCATAATTGGTGAGCAACTCACGAACCTGGGCATGAGCTTGTTCGACAAGTAACTTCATAGTCGACGCCGAAACCGGATTTCCTTGCGGTAAGACACCTGGGAAATGCCAGTCCTGTAAGGAATAGTAAAAACCCATACGCATTCCGGAAGCATGACAGGCCGATGCAAATTCTGCAATAAGGTCGCGCCTGGCTGCGGTTTTAGGTGCGGTAAAATCCGAAACTTTGCTATCAAACAGACAAAAGCCATCGTGATGCCTTGTCGTCAGAATAATATATTTCATTCCAGCTTCTTTGGCTTTCGTTACCCATTCTTTCGGGTGATACTCCTGAGGATTGAATTGATCAGCCAGGGAAGAGTATTCAGAAAATGGGATATGCTCTTGATACATAAGCCATTCACCACGTCCTGGAACGGCATAGACACCCCAATGGATAAACATTCCGAATTTGGCATCTTTCCACCATTGCAGCTTCGAATTATTTTGTTCTGAAACCGCAACCTTATCAACATTCTGGGGAAACGAATTATTGATCAATGCAAAAAAAACAAGTGTCATTATCAACAATCTCAATGTCAGCTTCATACTGTTATTTTTTTGTTTATTTTTTTTAAAAATCATTTAATCTGCTAAATTCATTATTTCCTATTTCTTAAAAATTCAATTAAAGCGGCCGGATTGTCAGTCTGAATCCCATCAGTGCCCCAATTAATAATTTGTTCCCATTCTTCCTTTGTTCCTTTTTCTTCATCAACAAAAACCTTTGATTTATTGGTATGGGCAGTTTTTACAAAGCTTTCACTCAAATTGCGCATATCACTTGCAATTACCCGTGGTTGAACCTGTCTTTCTACCTCTTTGATATTCTTTTCTTCTCCTGGATCGGGCATTGGCACGCATTGATAGCAAAGTTTTTTCAACTCTTTAATTAAATCCATATGTGATGCGGGAATATACCAGACAATATTACGCTCAATATCATATTTATTAATGATCTGGATCAATTCCGGAACTAAAGGTTCTTTAAGATCGAGGTAAATGCCAATTTGGCCGCGACATAACTGCATTATGTCCTCAATTGTAGGGATGCGTGTATTCTTCCATTCCAATCCGGTTTTTTCTCCGATATCCATCTGCTTCAGTTCTGCCAGAGTAAAATCTTTAACCTTCCCTGTTTTTCCAACCACATATTGATCAATTGTAGCGTTGTGAACACTTACTATTTTCCCGTCTTTAGTTGCTCTTGTATCAATCTCGACAAAGTCACAACCCAGATCTATTGCTTTTTGAAATGCTGCCAGTGAATTCTCCGGGATACCAATGTGTGCACCCCGGTGAGCAATTACATATATATCACCATTTTTCGGTTTTGGAAAATAGTCTTTTACTTCTGCCTGAACTTTGCCGTCAGGATCTCTGGCAACAGCCCATTCAGGAACAGCTTTTATCGCGTCCATAAAATTATGTATGACATCTGTATGGCAGTCTTCCTGCCATCCTCCTTCTCTCAGCCAGTGCCATTCTCCGGTCTGATCACAGACAATGCCATCTTCGCGAATAAAATAAGTCATCCATGATAAGTTTCTGAATGCCATTTCCCGGTACTTTTCTCCTCCGCCTGCGGCGTAGAACATTGCTGCTACCGCTCCAAATGTAGAATTGATCCCTCCCCATGCACGCTTGTCTGTATCTTGTTCGCCGACACAAATGACTCCGCCTGGACGTTCCATCCCAAAATTCTTCACAGCAAATTGGATGCATAACTCTGCGTGCTCCTTCCAAAGCGGATCGAGGGTTTCTTTCTTTTCAATCAGGTAGCGGGCCATGTTCAGCGGAGCCCAGGCATTTCTATTATCTTCATTTGGCTGATCTTCAAAGAACTGAACCCACAAACACTTATCTTTATCATCAGGAGCTTTCAACTGGCAGTTAATTATCCATCCCCATAATTCATCGCGTGAGTTCCTGAATTCGCGATATCCCATATCAAGCAATGAATCAAACAGACGTAATATGTATACCATATTACCACTGCGTTCGCCCCAATATTTACCACTGACTGCATCTACCCGAAAGGGCCAGGGAGAATGAAGTGCATCCCCCTTTCGCCTGTTTTTCAGCAAAATCCGGGCATTATGGATCGCCTGATCGAAAAAGCTTTTATCCTTGGTCACTTTAAATAGCTCTAAAAGAGCATAACCTGCAATACCTCCTTTATCCGGTTCAATTACATCTTTTCCGTAATCGGCATCATTCTGGGCACTTTGTTTCAAAGGAAAATCGGTGATTATACCAGTAGAGCGTGTGAAATTGGGATAAACACCCTCATTTGCAGTATTTGCTTCCTTTACGAGATAATCTCCCATCTTTTTTGCAACATCCAGCACCCTGGTATCATTTCTCCCTTTATACTCCCAATATTTCAGGTAAGAGATAATGCCCATCCCATTTTGTGTGGCAGGAATAAAATCTTTCCTGTATGGTTGATAATCCTCATCCATAAAAGTGATGTATACATAGGAAGGATAACCATGTTCGTTTACCGGAGCTTTTAAATACCAATTCATTTCCCTTTCAAGTGCATTGTCCCAGGTAGTCCAGGGAACCAGCTTTGGTTCCTTTTTGTTGTCGTCATAAACTGCTTCATGCCAGCCAATTTTTGTTGGCATATAATTCAAGCCGGATTGAGCAGATAACTCTTTTTGATGTACTAAAATCAAAGAGGTAACAGTCAAAAGGATAATTAAAAAAATGCGCGGTGGAGTTTTCATTTTCTATAGTGTAATAATCTTCCATTTCCCGTTTTGCTTAACATGCGCCAAACCTTTGTAACAGCACGAACCATGGTAGTTGTAGGCGTTTTCATAGATGGGAGCGATAACCTCTTTCCCTTCTTTATCAATGAATCCATATTTATCACCTTTCTTCACGGCCGCAAATCCACCAATAAACTTCCAGGTATTATCATACTTTGGTGGAATGAGCTCTCTTCCTTTTTGGTCCACGTAGCCATACTTTCCATTCAGCCTGACAGCAGCCATTCCTTCCTCAACCGAGTATGCCAGATCATATTTAGGTGCGACTATAACTATACCTTTTGGGTCTTTATATCCATATTTGTCATTCGTGCTTGAATAAAAAGGAACGACCTGTGCCTTCAGCATGGTACCATATATTATGGTGAATAGCAAAACTACTATTTTCATTTTTACGCTATTATTTGAATAAAATATTTTTCGTTTCATTTTTCATTATTTTACCACATTAGGCACAATAGTTCACAATAGAAGGACAAAAAGCAATAAAACTGAACTTTTTGCCACATTACCAGGAGGATTCTATTGTGACCTAGTCTGTCTATTGTAGTTGGTTTTTTCATTTGACAAAACAATGTGTTTAATAATGAACGATAATTCTTTTTACTTGTATGAAGCAGATGGGCAGTTGATTCAATTATTAATTACCAATTTTCCCTGGCAGATCTTCCGCCTTCGTTCCCCAGGTTTCAGAGGGCTTGCTAGCCATGTAAAACACTAACTCTCCGCCGTTCATAATATCCGAATGTTTGATAAATGATTTGGTATAAGGGATTCCGTTCAGAGTTGCCTTTTGGATATATATATTTTGCTTACTCAGGTTTTCAGCTTTAACTACAAAGTACTTTCCGTTGCTGAGCTTAAATTCTGATTGATCCGCCAAAGGGCTGCCAAAAATGTATTCACCATTGGCCGGATTTACAGGATAGAAACCTATTGAACTAAATACATACCATGCACTCATTTGCCCGCAATCGTCGTTGCCACACAAGCCATTTGGTAGATTACTATAAAATTGGGTAAGAATATGGTTCACCCTTTCTGCCGTTTGCCAGGGCTTGCCCACGTAACTATACAGATAGGGAACATGATGGCTTGGTTCGTTAGAAAACTCAGATAACCCGTAGAATCCATGATTTTTTATATCCCTGTAGGGTGCATCAGGCGCATTATACAGAGAATCTAATCTTTGAGCAAATAGATCACCTCCCATGGCATGAACTAAACCATACACATCTTGCGGAACATACCAGGTGTAAATCCAGGCATTGCCCTCCTGAAAGCCAATGGATTCTTTGGGATTGAAAGGAAGTATCCAATTACCTTTTGAATTTTTAGGCCTGACAAAGCCAGTCGTTGAATCAAAAACATTTTTCCAATACTCACTTCTTTTCATGAATTCATTGTATTCGGATCGGCGGTTCATTTTTTTTGCCACCTGTGCAATACACCAATCATCAAAAGCATATTCTACCGTTTTGGTTACCCCTCTCTGCCTGGGATCGAGGTCATCGGGCACGTACCCATATTTGCGATAGACATCAGATTCGCGAGTATCCTGGTTGGCTGTTTCTTTCATCGCTTCGAGAGCAAAATGGTAATCAAAGCCCTCAATATCCTTTAAAATAGCATCGGCAATAATTGGAACAGCATGATAGCCAGGCATAACATTAGCCTCATTGAAATATAGCTCCCAGGAAGGAAGAAGGCCATATTGCTTGTAGAATTCAAGGTATGAATTAATAATTGCCGGCAATCGCCCGGTTTGTGTTATTGTAAATAAAGGAGCTGTTGCACGGTAGGTGTCCCACAATGAGCTAAGTGTGTAGATGTCCTTGCCCTCGTGGATTTTTTTATCTGCACCGGTATATTTCCCCAAAGCATCGTCAAAGCGAAATGGTGCAAAGCAGCAGTGATAAACTGAGGTGTAGAATGTTTCCTTGAATGCCCGATCTCCGGAGGTCACTTTTATTTTGCCCAACTCGTCCTCCCAGGCATCTTCAGCATTCTTCTTTACAGTTTCAAAGTCCCAATCTTTTACCTCCTGCAAGCCTTCCATTGCCCCTTCGATATTCGCAGAGCTGATAGCTACTTTCACCAATACCTGTTCGCCGTTTTTTGTTGCAGGAAAAGAAAGGTAAGAACTAACCCTGACTGCTCTTGCCTCCTGCTTCGAGTTCACCCTGGTGCTATCTGCAAAAATCACCATGTCATCAAAAGGCTTGCTGGTTTGAGCGGCAAAGTAAACACAGCGTTCGCCGGCAAAACCAATGGAACGACGAAATCCAACAACGGTGTTATTGTCGATTTTTTTGATATAGCACTCCAAAGGCAAATTGCCATTATGACCAACCCGGGCTTCCATTCCGTTTCCAAAGCCTAAATCAAATTTAATAACAGGTTTTTTACTTTCCGGAAAGGTGTAGCGATGCAGACCGCAATGCAGGGTGGCCGTGAGCTCGGCGCAGATATTAAAAGTTTTGAGCAACACCGAGTAATATCCAGGTTTGGCTGTCTCCTCTTCATGCGAAAATTCGCTTCTGACAGAGTTTGGTGTAGCCTCGGTATTGACTAATGGAAACAGCGAAATATCGCACAGATCTTCGGCTCCTGTTCCGCTAAAATGCGTGTGGCTAAAGCCTGTAATGTTTTTGCTGGTATAGTGGTAACCGCTGCACCAGTTGTAGCCATGGTCTCCATTGTCAGGACTCAATTGTACCATTCCAAAAGGAACAAGGGCTCCAGGAAAGGTGTGGCCATCTTCGTCGGTTCCTATAAAAGGGTTGACGTAATCAGTCATACGTTCTTCAAGATGGAACAATGCACTTGCAGGTATTTGCTGTTGATCAATATCGGGGCCATCCCAGCTAACGATGTTAAATTTCTTAGCACCCAGCTGGAAATACTTTTCACGAATTTGATATTTGCCTTTCCGAAGTGCAACCGTTCTGAAACCTCCCCGCAGAAATTCTTTGCCATCGATGTATATGGTACATTTATCATTTACTTTTATGGAGAAGGTATAAATGCCATCTCTTGGAATATCCAGATACCCGGAATAGATATAGCCAAAATAGTCTTCACGTTTACGGTTTTCGATCGTAAATCCTGAAATAATACCAGTTTCCAGCGGAGGTAATGTATCCAGGTCATCTTCTTCCATTACCTGGGCATGGTAATACTTATAATTCAGTCCCTTAACAAATCGGCCTTTACCCTCGTAATTTTGAAAGTCCTCAAATTCCAATTTTTTTACGTTAACAGATACAGGTATACTTGGTAATAACCCAACTCGAAATGCTGAAAATCGCAAGCCTGTAGTTTGGCCTAATGTAATTGGTTTTGTGTACGGCGATGATTTTTCGGTGGGTCGGCTTCCATCGGTTGTGTAATAGATCTTCGCCTCTTTGTCATCACAAATAAGCGTCACCTTCCCTGTATGAAGGAAGTATTCGTCGGTGGTAACTGCGTAAGGAAGTTTTACTGCCGGTTCAAATTTTTCGCTAACCGGCCGGTCTTCTTTTGCTGCTCCCCACTCTTGATTGGGTGATGATCCCATTTCGAAAGCCAGTTCGGAGCCAGTCAGAATGTCTTCGTGAGTAAACCACGATCTGGAATAAGGTGTCCCGTTGAGAGTTGCACTTTGAATATATTTATTGTTGGCTGACACATTATTTGCCCGAATGATAAATTTCTTGTCATTTTCGAGATTGATTATTACTTTAGCAAAAATCGGACTTCCGATAACATAATCCGGGGTTCCCGGACATACCTGATAAAATCCCATAGCGCTTAAAATGTACCAGGCCGACATTTGTCCGCAATCTTCATTTCCACTTAATCCATCAGGTTGATCGTCGTACAGGGTATCCAAAATTTGTCTGACCATTGCCTGAGTTTTCCAGGGAACACCGGCATAATTGTACAAATAGGCCATGTGGTGACTGGGCTCATTGCCGTGTGCATATTGCCCGATCAGCCCTGATGCGTCAATTACATTTTCGTCGTGCTTCGATTGTTTTGTGAAAAGCGTATCCATCCAGGCGATAAATTTCTGGTCGCCACCGATCAGGTCAATCAATCCATTAACATCATGCGGTGCAAACAGACTGTATTGATAGGAGTTTCCCTCAACGAAATGTTCGCTCCCTTCCGAAGGATCAAAAGGGGTAACCCAGGTTCGATCGGAATTTTTCGGCCGCATAAACCCGGTTAATGCGTCGAACAGGTTTTTATAAAATTGAGCCCGATAAATATAGTCCTGATAATCTTCCTCTTTACCCAGCAATTTTGCCATGCGGGCAACACTCCAATCGTTATAGGAATACTCCATAACCATGGAAACAGAACCTCCAACCTTATCGGCAGGAATAAATCCAAGATCTTTATAATAGCCAATATCCTGAACACGCTTTTTCATTGCTTCAAAAGCTAATTCTTCATCAAAACCACGTATCCCTTTCACATATCCATCCAATATAACCGAGTGGGTATGGTAACCGATCATGGTAGCTGTATTATTTCCAGCCAGCTCCCATTGAGGCAGCACACCCCCGATATGGTACATTTCCAGAAAAGTTTTTATGAAATCCGTATATCGCAGTGGATCAATAATCGTGTAAAGGGGCATATTCGCACGAAAAGTATCCCATAAGGAAAAGACCGTGTAATTGGTAAATCCTTCAGCCTTGTGAATTTTGTGATCAATACCACGATATCTTTTGTCGACATCCATAAACTCATTAGGAGCTATAGCGGTATGATACAGGCCAGTATAGAAAATCCTCCATTGCTTTTCGGTTCCTCCCTCCACCTCAATTTTCGACAAGAAACTGTTCCATTTTTCTTTTGCATCTTCCGCTACACGCTCAAAATCCCAATCCGGGTTTTCCGCTTCGAGATTCTTTTTTGCCCCATCAATATCTACCGCCGAGATCCCGATTTTAACAAGAATTCCTTCTTGCTCCTTCGTCAGAAATTGCACAAATGCCCTGATATTCTTCCCTTCTGCTTTATTAATGCCATCTAACAGTTTGTCATCAAGAGCAATGCCATAAGAACTAAACGGTTTTGAAAATTTCGCATAGAAATAGACATACTGATCATCTGCCCAACGTTTGGACCTTCGCAGTCCCTGGATCACTGTATCACCTATGATTTCGATATTGGATTCAAGCACGTGATCCCTGTTCTTCAAATCAATAATAATATTTGCACTTTCGGAAGCGGGGAAAGTATAGCGATGCAATCCCGAACGGGTTGTGGCAGTCAATTCAGCTTTTATCTTATCATCGTCAAGAATAACACTATAATATCCCGGGGAAGCATGCTCATTTTCGTGGCTGAACGCCGAGCGGTATCCTGTTTTCGAATCGTTTTCATCACCGGGTAAGATCTGAACATCACCAACGGTGGGCATCAAAAGTACATCACAGTATTCCGGAGCGCCTGTTCCGCTCAAATGCGTTTGACTGAATCCCATAATTGTTTTATCGGAATAATGATAGCCGGAAGAGCCATCCCAATTTTCCCAGCGTGTATCGGGGCTGATTTGTACCATCCCAAACGGGACAGTTGCCCCCGGGAAAGTATGGCCATGACCGCCGGTGCCGATGAACGGATCGACAAGAGAGGTATAATCAGTTTTATAATAGGCATCGATGCGTTGTTTTACATTATGCCTGATATTCATCCAGAAAAGGTTGTAATCGTAAATATGGAGGTTCTTAGGCTTTTCTGCATTCTCTTCAATAGTTCCTTGAATATCAACCCACAGGATTCTGGTAGCCGGTTCAATCCCAGCGCCAGCAGTATGGGGTATGATGGTTTCAAACCCGTTCATAACACCCTGGTGAAGCTCCGGTGATGCCCATTGTACCGAGGTTGTCCATGTTAAGGGGTTGACGCAAACCGAATTCCCGTTCTCTGCTTGAACCCCTTTTGGAATCTCCCCCTTCACATAGCTGCGCCATCCGACCAAACAACCGGTTTGATCAGCACTTTCTCCAACCGGAATTTCTTTAAACGCGTTTTTCGCAATTTGATAACCAACCACATAAGCACAAACTAATCTTTTTTGTAAAGGTGTCCCATCAAAAAATTCCTGCAATAGTCTTAAGGCATGAAGGCTTCCCTGACTGTGGGACGCAATGATGATAGGACGGTTTTCGTTGTAATTTTCCAGAAAATAGAGAAAGGCTTTCCTTACATCGCTGTAAGCCAGATCAAAAGCCTCTTTGGCAATGGGTTTTCCAAGAACATAAAAGGCTTTCATATTAGCCTGACGGTAGCGCGGTGCAAAAACCCGGCAACTGCCGTTGAACACGGTTGCCTGATAGAGTATCGACCTGAAATCGGTTTCCAGATTGACTGTCGAATCGTTCAAATCAGCATTCCAGGCAGCGGAGTCTCCCTCAGCGAAAAAGGAGGTCGGATGGATAAAAAACACATCGGCACGCTGGTCCCTGATCTCATATTTCAGAAATCTCGGGATGCTGTCGCTGGTATCTGATTTAAAAGGTGATGCTGCCCAGTTATTCAGCTTGCTGTAATCAGGACCGGCTGCTTCCTGAACGGTGCTCCTGCTTTGGGCAATAGCAGAAGAGAGCAGAAGAGAAGCAAAAATCAAAAAGAGAACAGCTTTTTTCATTGATATTTAATTGAACCATTTAGCAGGGATAGAAATAAAAAACCACGGAGACACAGAGAGCACGGAGTCCCACGGAGTTTAACCTTCTTGTTATCCTGTTAGTTTCAAATGTAACAGAAGTTTTCATCACCAAATATGCTTCATTAACGATTCGGGAATTCTTCTCTGTGCATCTCTGTGTTCTCCGTGCCTCCGTTGTGAGTATTAGTGGGTTTATCGCTCATCTCAAAACGTAATATGCCTCCTTGCGCAATCTCAGCATGCTTAAACCAGAATCGTTCGAGAAGGACATCATTTAACCACACCTTACGAACATATTTATTATCTGCAGAATAATTATCCGCCACAATGGTGAGAAGTTTATCTCCAATTTTCATTTCAGCCTTTTCGAAAAGAGGAGCTCCAATCTGATATAGATCAGATCCGGCCACCGGATAAAAACCCAGAGCGCTGAATACGTACCATGATGATAATGTTCCGGCGTCATCATCTCCGTCAATACCATCGTATCCCGCGCCGTATTTATTATCAAGGATCCAGCGCACCCATTTCTGGGTCAGATCGGGCCGGCCGGCCGTGTTGAACAGGTATGCAGCGTGCAGATCAGGTTCATTGCCATGCCAATAATAAGAACCGGGATTCCAGCTTCCCCGTGACGAATCAGAAAGAGCAAAAAAATCATTGAGCTCATTCACAAAATATTCCTGGTCTTTAAAGAGGGAAATCAAACCTTCGGGATCAAAGAATACCGCCCACCGCCATTGCAGGGCACTTCCTTCAACATAGTCGTCGGTATATTCACGATTAAAATCAAGATAAGTTAATCTGAGCGGTTTAAATTTTTTAACAAACTCACCTGAAGCATTTCGAGGGTGGAAGTATTGGCTCTCCGGATTCCAAACATTGCGATAATACTTTGAATGTTTGGCAAATAATTCGGCATCTTCATTGTACCCAAGCACCTTTGCCAGTTTTGCGATGGCATCGTCGGCATAAGCATATTCAAGTGTTTTGCTGACTGCTTCATCCATCAGATCAGCAGGACAGTAGTGATATTCCAGACATTCCCTCATGCCTTCTCTTGGCTTAAAACCTTCCTTTGGGATATCAATGCCCAAAGCAGCTTTACGCATGGCCTGATAAGCTGTTTCCACATTAAAATCCCGGATCCCTTTCAGATAAGACTCCGCAATCACAATATCGGCAGAAGCGCCAAGCATGGAGCCTGTGTAGCCATATCCGGAAGGCCATCTTGGAAGGACTCCGCCCTGCTCACACATTTTTACCAGCGACACCATCATATCGCGCTGGTCTTTTGGTGCAATTAAGGTAAAGAGCGGATGTATGGTACGGAATGTATCCCACAAAGACAGATCGGTAAAATACCGGTAATCAGTCACTTTATGAACCTTCTTGTCAAAACCCATGTAATCGCCATTCACATCATTGAAGAGAGTAGGCATTTGCAGTGAATGGTATAGGGCGGTATAAAATATTTTCCTTTGCTCATCGCTTCCTCCTTCGATTTTGATAAGGGATAGTTTCTCTTCCCAGGCCTGTTTCGCTTTCGAAAGCATATCATCAAAACTAATTTCACCCGCTTCCTCATCCAGATTGGTCCGTGCGTTTTCTATACTCACATACGAGATACCCAGCTTTAGCTCAATAATTTGCCTGGATCCGGCTTTATTAAAACTTAAATCAACCCCGATCTGATTACCGTCAACAGATGTTTGATTTTTGAAAAGGTTATTGCCCGACCATACACAATAAGCAGAGAAAGGCTGATCAAAACGGGCTGCGAAATAAACCCTGATGCCTCCATACCGGCCGGCAAATGATCCGAATGTCCGTATGGTTCCCACAACCTCTTGTTGTTCAGGATATATCTGCACTTCGCCCTCGGTCGTTTTACCATGTCCTAAAGCACTGGATACATCAATAAGTATATGCGGTGTTTCATCCGATGAAAAGGTATATCGGTGCATGCCCACACGTTCGCTCGCTGTCAGTTCGGCAAGTATTCCCTGTTTAGGAAGTTTTACAGCATAATAGCCAGGAAAAGCGACTTCTTCTTTATGAGAGAATTTGCTATACCTGCCTTTCCGATAATTCTCCTGTCCCTTGTCACCAATGGCAGGAATAACTCTGAAATGACCTCCTTCAAAGGCTCCGGTACCAATCATCCGGGTATGACTGAATCCGATTATTCTGTTATCACCATAATAATATCCGGCAGTACTAACCGTCTTTCCCTGGGTGAAGTTGGAACCCAGAAAAAATTCTGTATCGGGGCTCAACCGGACCATCCCGTATGGACGCGTTGCCCCCGGTATATCATCACCACTGGTATAAGCGGGAAAACCACCTGTACCGATAAAAGGATTCACCCATTGTCCCATTTCACCCGGTCTGGCAGTAACATTCAACCGCCCCGGCTGGGCACCCACCGTACTCTGATACCTGATGAAAAAGGACAGAATCACAATTGATAAGACCAACAGTAAAGCTGCAATCCCATAAATCAGGTACCTAAATATCGTTTTAATTAGTTTCATATTCATTATTGGTCTGGTTTTGGATGTGATTTCACCATTTCCAGGGCTTCCTCAATGAAAATCTCCCCGGTCATTTCACCCAAACTGGTCCGACTTATATAATTATATCGTGTAAAGCTGTTAAAATCTACTTTTGTCAGTATATATGCAAAAGCATCATTTGTATTTCCAAAAAGAAATGGCTGATTGCTGTTCATGTTTCGCTTGATATAGTAGCCAATATTGGGTAAAGCTTCTCCGGGAACGGTTAAAATCTGAGCAGTGCCAATGTTCACTAAATTTATTTGGGTAGTAACATTGTAATTATCATCTACATTATATTTTAAAGGAGAATTTTTAAAAATGAATCGCATCATTTCAGATTCTATCGGAAATTGAATATTTTTTGCTGCACAATAAAGTCCGGGGATTTCCTGAACTTTAGCTTCATTGATTATTCGTAAAGCTTCATCGGCCAATAGTTCTCCGATACGGATGCATTCCTCCCATGTTTTATCCTCACCTCCACCCTCCTTTCGAATGTCAGCAGTCACCATTCCACCTTGTGTGCTACCCATGAAAATTGCAACACCGGCCTTAAATGATTCGGCAAAAATAGATATCGCTGTAAATAAACCTATCAGAATAAAAAATCCACATGCTCTTTTCATTGCTACTCTCTTTTTGCCAAACATCTTCACTGCTTTTTATGAAACAAAACCGAGGCAGGTATTTCCTGTTTTTCGATTCCCGGACCCTGCCACGAAACAATCAATCCGTTAGTTCCTCCTTCCTGAAAATATTTAACGGAAATTGGATGAAGTCCCGCCTTTAATGCAACTGGCTTATAAATTTCGATCAAAGGATGTAACCCATCATTATTGATCAAACATATATCGTCGATATACAACCGACCGCCATCGTTCGTGGTAAGATAGATTGTATATAATCCATCTTTTGGAATACGGATAAATCCTTCGAAATCGAAAGCAAAAAACTGCTCTTTTTCACGTGGTTCAATAGTGAAAACAGGAACAACTCCGGTTTTCACGGGCTTTATGGTTTGAAAATCATTCACCATACGGAAATTCCCGTGAATATACCGGTATGAAAGACCAGGTTCCACTTCTCCAGTGAGAACCGGCTTGCTCATACCTGTCTTTTTTATTTCAGCCAGGGCAGGCAAACTCTTTTGATCACCCCGGTACGCCATCATTCTAATGCTTGTGGTTTTATTTACCACAAACGGTTCCTTATATAACCGGGAATTCTTATCAGGTTGTGAACCATCAAGGGTATAATATATTTCAGCTCGTTCAGTATCGCATGCCAGTTTAACCGATTTATCCTTCAAAAAGATTTTATCCGTGTCGATAATATACGGTGTGGTTACAATCGGGTCGATATCCATTATTTGTGGATGCTCGCTGGTTGAAGCCCACGCTTTATCGGGTTCAGGGCCCATGTTCAAAATAAGTCTTCCTCCTTTTACCAGCTCGGAATGTTTGATCCAGAATTTTTTCAATTCTTTACCGTTAAAAGTTGCAGATTGAATATATCTGTTTTCAGAAGAAGCATTTTTTGCTTCAATAATAAATTTGCTGCCTTTATAATAATCAGGATCGAGTTGGATAGTAATTTTTTTAAAGATAGGGCCTGATATTTCATAGACGGGGTCAGATGAAGCTCCCCCATCCATCTCGAAAAGGCCCATGGCACTCATGACATACCATGCTCCCATCTGCCCCTCATCTTCATCACCCGGATACCCGTCGAAAGGATTAGTTCCGTAATAATGGTCAAGGATTTCTCTCACCCAGTATTGCGTAAGCCAGGGTTTTCCTGAATAGTTGAAAAGCCAGGCAGCCTGCATGTTTGGCTGATTGCTGTGGTTTACAAATTCGCTGGTAAAAACCGGCCGCGACTTTTTGAATCCTTCCTCCAACCGGTTATTAAATTCATCGACGCCCATTAAATGAATCAGTCCTTTCAGGTCATGCGGAACGAACCAGGTATATTGCCAGGCATTGGCTTCAACATAATCCCTGGTTCCGAAATTATCTTCTTTACCAACAGCGCTCTTAACCGGGGAAAACTCTTCCAGCCAGGGACCTCCTTCATATTTTGGTCTTATATAGCCTGTAGAATGGTCAAAAACATTCCGGTAATTTTGTGCCCGCTGCATAAAGTATTTGTAATCATCCGTTTTGCCCAGGGATTTGGCCATCTGCGCCACGCACCAGTCGTTGTAGGCATATTCAAGGGTATTGGATACGGGGCCGTCGTCAGCGGGAACGTATCCCATGGCCATATAGGGCACTAAATTCCTGTTACCAACAAATCCGCCGCATTCATGCGGCCGGGCCGGAGTCATCTGAATTTCTTTCATGGCTTTATAAGCCTTCTTGCCATCAAAATTCCGGATCCCTTTTTGCCAGGCACCCACAATAAGAGGTATTTCGTGTTCTGCAACCATAATACCTGAATATTCAATTCCTGCAGGGCCGTTGGACAGCCATCCTCCTCTGTCATAGATCTCAAGTAACGACTTCACCCACTTTTCGTTAACATCAGGGGTAACCAGTCCCCACAGCTGGTTCAGGTTCCAGAATGTCATCCAGAATGCATCACAGCCATAAACCGGTGAATCAGGATCGGGCAGTTGCCTGACTTTTTCGCACATATCCACATATAGCCCGTTTACATCGCTATAAATGGTGCGGGCACTATAGGAATGGTATAAGTTGGTATAAAATTTCACTTTGTCGGTCTCGGTCCCTCCTTCCACTTTTATTTTTCCCAACAGATTATTCCATATATCTCTTGCATTTTTATGAACAGCATCAAAGTCCCACTGAAACTTATCAATCTCTGATTCCATATTTAACCTTGCCTGCCGGGTACTTACATATGAAATACCCGTTTTCATTAATACTACCGGATCATTCCCTAACTTAAAATTCAGTAATGCCCCGATATCGGAGTCTTCAGTTACGCGAACCTCATCCGTTTGATTCAGAATATTTGCTCCCTGCCATCCTCCCAGCGATTCGAAAGGACGATTGAAACGTGCAACAAAATGGAGGATATATTCATTCCATCCGGCTACACGCTTCACATACCCTTCAATTTCGGTATTACTAACTTTCTTTATGGAAGCCTCGATTATTGTCGGTTTATCTTCTTCCGGCACCTGCAGGTCGAAAAGTATGTGCCCGTTTTCTACTTTCGGGAACGTATACCTCTGAAATCCTCCTCGTGTTGTTGCAGTTAATTCTGCTTTTATTCCATAATCTTCCAATAAAACAGAATAATATCCCGGTGAAGCCTTTTCGGTATCATGGTTAATTCTTGAGCGATATCCTGAATCAGGATCATCTTTTGTGCCTGGCAATATCTTTATTTCCCCGGTTGCCGGCATAGTTAAAAAACTCCCCATCGCCCATGAATGGACATGCCCGAATCCGGCAATGCTGTTGATTTTATATTCGTAGCCAGCATCCATCACGTAATCGTCGGTATTGTCCGGACTTAACTTTACCATGCCAAAGGGCAAACATGGCCCGGGGAAAAGCATCCAACGGTTGCCGGAAGTTCCGATAAATGGATCTACATAATCAACGGGTTGTTTTTGTTTGATACATCCCGAAGCGGCGACAATACTAAAGAATATAATAAACCTATATATATTTTTCATGGTTAAAATGCTTATGGTTAGTACTAAAACCTCGACAAATATTGATGTAAATATATGATAACTGCTTATCTGCTTCATACAGGTAAAAAGAATTATCGATCATTATAGCATGCCTTATCTTGTCCAATGAAAAAACCAACCAGCTATTCATTGATTTTTAGAATGCCAAAGGTGTCAGCACCGTCAGAGCTTCCTTCAAAAAGGTAGGGATCACCCATACCTGATTGAGCGTAAAGGTCGAAAACCCGGTGAACCACCTCAGAGGCACTTTTTTCAGCCAGGATAGCGACAGTTCCACCGGCACCTCCACCGGTTATTTTGGCACCGTAGATTCCGTGGCGAATGCCTTCAACCCTGAGAAGGCTTACAAGATAATCAGTAGCTTTTGCACCTAAACCGCATTCAGTATAAGAGTAATGCGACTGATACATCAGTTCCCCCATCATTTTAAACGCCCTTTTGGAGGATATCAGAGATGCACCTCTCGACAATTCGGAGAATAGCTGAACCCGGTAGTTTTCCTCGACAGCATATTTTGTATTGGCACGAATGGAATAGATTACTCCGTCTTTCAAAGGTGTGTATGGATCAACATGAAAAGAGTGCCCGGACAGAAACTCACTGCGATTCATTGTGACAGGTAGTTTACCTTCGTATTTTTCATGAAAAACAGAAAACGATAAGTTGGCCAGATATCCATCCCAATGTTGATCGGTATAGCGTTCGATCTCACTTCGATCATCCACAGTAACTGCGATTTGCTCCAGATCGCAAATCATTTTGTAACCCATAAATGCTGCGGCACGCGCAGCTTCGTACTCAATTCCGGATACCTCATGGCTTACTCCCGAATCGATTCCCCAGATTTGCAACTCCCCGGGAAGTTGTATCAGGGGTTCGGGCAAACAAGGCTGGCAAACCAAAGGCAAAATACATCCCTCTTTCCCTGCTACAACGGCAATCTGGTCCATGATCCCGCAAGCTGATTCAGCAATCACATTTTCCACCCACTGACAGGCTAGGGCAAGTTCAATTCCTTTAAGATCAAGCCCGTAAGCAGCTGCAGCTGCTTTCATAACTGAAACCTCGATGGCAGCTGAAGAACTGACGCCCCTATTTAAAGGAACGGTCGATTCCGTGTAAATCTGAATGCCTGAGTGTATTTGTTCAGGAAATTTCTTTCTAAGATAATACAGGGTTCCAAGTACATAGGCAGTCCAACGGATTGAGGGCGAGCTGTTGATATAAGTTCTGACAGAAGACTCATCATGCAGTTCTGCGAAAGTGGTAATCACATCACCCTGCCATCCGGCTTCTGAAGCTGTCTGGTTTTTCAAAACGATCAGTTGATCAGTTCGAAGCTGGGCAGCGGCATAAGTAGCTTCCCGGATGGTGGATTCAAAGACCAATCCACCGGTGTAGTCATCGTTTCCACCCATCAGATCGAGCCGGCCGGGTGAGCGGGCTATAAAAACCGGAATGGAAGGGGATAAGAAACCGTCGTTCCTGATCAAAGAGTTAACATGATCTACAAATTCCATGTCCAGATAATTTACAGTTTGTTTCCTCGAATCGTTGATAGCTATGATCTGACTGCTTTGATGCTGTTCACCAGATACTCCAAAGCCTCTTCCGTCTGGCGTGGATTAATCGGGAGCGTAACCAATTGATCGTCCAGTTTTTCTGCATTTGGGAATTGACCTTTCCTGAATCCACGGTTTTTGAATGCAGTAGAGTAGTGAAGCGGAATATAATGAAATCCGGCTTTGATGCCAAACTTGTGCAGCATATCGTAGATAAAATCCTCCTTGCTCATTCCGAACTCTTTGGCATGAATGACCACAGGATAGAGATGAAAAACATGTTTGTTGTATGGCCGGACTGTTGGCAGAGTCAGGCCGGGAACGCCTTCTAATCCATGAGTGATGTATGCGGCATTGTCGATGCGGCACTGGTTCAGCTGATCTAATTTTTTCAATTGTTCAATGCCCACTGCTGCCTGAATATCCGTCATACGGAAGTTATATCCGCAATCATCAAAATCCTGCCACCAGAATTTTTTCCCTATAGGAAATTTTTCCGTGTCCAGGGTGCAATATTTAGTACTGGTGCCATGAACCCTTGTGCAATGAGAACGATAGAGCGAGATGCGTTCGAAGATCTTGCCGTCATTGGTCAGGATGATGCCTCCTTCGCCCAGAGTGGAGATGTTCTTTTGCTCATGAAAGCTAAAGCATCCGGTTGCGCCAAAGGTACCCACCTTTTTTCCCTTATATTCTGCGCCGATGGCATGGGCTGCATCTTCGACCACTGCGAAGTTGTGCTTTTCTGATAAGGCCATAATCTCATCCATTTCGCAGGCTTGTCCATAAAGGTGAACAGGAATGACAACTTTGGTATTGGGAGTCAACTTATCTTCTAATTGATTGGGATCCAGGTTGTGAGTGATTGGATCAATATCAACAAAGTCAACAACAGCGCCCAGTGTTGCAGGAGCTGCGGCTGTGGCAATCCAGGTAACCGGGGTGGTCAGAACACGGTCGCCCGGACGGAGGCCAATGCCAATCATGGAAAGGAAAAGAGCAGCAGTTCCGTTGTTGACTACCCTGGCATACTTTGCTCCCGAGTATTCCGCAAACATTTTTTCAAACGCGATGCATTCGTCTCCGCTGGTGGGTGCGTTGTTGCGCAGTACTTTTAAAACGGCTTCTTCTTCCTCTTTCCCGTATTGTGTGCCAAACTTAATTTCTAAGCCGAACTTAATTTTACTCATTGTATTTGTCTTTCAGATTTTAAAATTCATGGTTAACTCCAACCCTTCAGAAAGAGTGCGCATTGGAGTTTTCAAGATTTTCTTGGCAAGAGAATTGTCCATGGAGGCATCGTTCGGCCTGGGTGCCCTTCCCTCCATTGCATTGGAGTCGCTGCTGATGATCAGCTCTGGTGAGTAACCTAATGTAGTGGCTATTGCTCTTGCCATCTCATAGCGGTTGATCTTAGTGCTCCCCGCAAGGTGAATAATTCCACCGTACTGATTTCCGGCCAGTTCAACCAAAGCACTTCCCAGGGTAATCACATCAAGAGGAGTACGGATTTCGTTGGCTGGAAAGGGAACCTGGACACCCATTTTCAGCTTTTCAATGGTATCAGCCAGGAACGAGTTTCCTTGTCCCATTACCGGAAGTCCCATCACCAATGACAAACGTGCCACAACATTATTATTGGACGCTGACAAAACGATCTGCTCCGCTTTTACCTTGGTTTCTGCATAGAAATTAACAGGATGCGGAGCGTCAGTTTCAGTGTAGTTCCCTTTTTTCCCGTCAAAAACGGTATCGGTGGAACAAAAGATCATTTTAGCTCCTGACTCCTGGCAAAGCCGGGCAATGGCTTTTGTGATCCCTGTATTGACCTGTTCGGCTCTTTCCTGATTGTTCTGGCATAGGTCGATGTTGGCCATAGCGGCAGTATGAATGACTGCATACGGACGAATTTCGTTAAAAATATCAGTGAGTTTTTGATCATTCAGTAAATCCATGGTATGATAAAAAACTGTAGGTTCATTGACAGGACTCTCTGCGATGTCGATACCGTGAACTTCCCATTTTCCTTTGGCATGTGCGATAACGCTGCCTGCCACAAATCCGTTAAAACCGGTCAGAAGTAATTTCATTGTCAATACACTCTTTTGTAATAAACCTTTTTATTCAATCTCCTTTCCATCAAATTGTTCTGTCAGAAGCCGATCAATTTTCTCCCGTAACTTTAGTCCGGCTTCAGTATTACAACTTGAAATATAGCTTCGAACCACTCCTTTTTCGTTTGTACCAGTCCGAACATAGGCAGCATACCAGTCATCTTTTAGGTTGATCTTTCCAGAATGAAGTTCTATCCCTTTGTAAACCACTGTTCCTTCAAGGTCGTCACCATTCTCAGAGTGTGTTGTCATTCGGGCCTGATCGTTTTCAAATAATGAAATTACGGCATTCATCGCCTGATCTCTTATGGCGTCATCAGAAAATTCGAAATTAAATTCTCCACTGGTGTAGATTTCGTCCTGAAGTGCTCTGATTTCATTGATGATGGCCTTGTTTTGGTGAACCGACATCAGAAAAAGAAGTATGGTATAAGTAGAATTTTCACCTGATACATCC
>QYQM01000073.1 GCA_007280905.1 Porphyromonadaceae bacterium
GATTTATTCCCATTCCATTTCCGATTGGCTGGTTCGGCCCGTCGTCTGGACCTGACTTTTTGGTTTTATCCTGGTACGATGTGATAGTATTCTGAGAAGGAGTTATTGCCAGTGTAACTATCACAACAAAACCCAGTAAACCTGTTGACAGGTATCGTATATTAAATAGTTTTCGCTTTGCTTTTACGGTAGCAGCAGTAATTCCGGCAATTGCAAGAAGGTAAACTATCAAACCCGACATAAAAGGGGCTGCAACTTTCATGCAGGGATAACCTGCCCGGCCGGGTTTGGGAATTACCCTGATCAGAAACCAGATAGTTGAAATAGCACCTAAGATGAAAAACAATAACCGTGGCGGTATATGATGAATTCTCATCCAATCTCTGATTTCGGCTAATTTCCCTTTTAGCTTATAGATGTCAAACTTATTTCCGTTAATCATGGTTTTGGTCTGAAGAAGAAAAGCCGTTGAATAAACCAATCTCCGCCGTTTCATTTTAATGTACTTCCTGTTTTAAAATCACAGATTCACAAATATATGTTTATTTTCTTTGAGTGCTTTTTCTTTCTCAAACAACACGACACCTTTCGATTGCTTTGTTTAAACCAGCCTTGAACACATGTTTTTGACAAAGGCCACCTGGGAGAAAGGCATGCCGATCCCTTTTTATCAATATAAATGACAAACACTAAGTAGATACGTCAATTCCCTTCCCCAAAGTTTGGAGAGTTCTTATCAAACCAGATTCGTTCCGAATTCAGTTTAAGCAAACTCCTATCGTTAGGTGTGAATCCCTGTTCCTGCATGGCAGCATTCCAATTCACATTATTGACTTCACCCGGATCAAGCAGCCAAAACCTTCTTGGTACTATTTCGCTAAGGGCCTCGCGGGCTAGCAGCGTGGAGGTAAACTTTGGGTATCCTGTACGGCGAACAAGTGTAAATGCCTCGTTCCCTTGACGATAGAAGTTTAAAAGTTGCTGAATGTAAATCTTTTCCAGATTGTCATTTCCGTTTAGTATTACCTTTGGGTGGGTAAGGTAGGTATCAATCAACGGGTCGATATTGTCTACGGATGTTGATCCGGCAACAAAGGCAATATCATTCATCGTTTTCGCTGATGCACGCACTCCTTTATTATACCAGTCAGCAGCCGTTCCTTTGGTGTCAAATCCTGCACCATAGCCTTTCTGGATAAATTCTGCAACATGAAAACAAACCTCGGCATACGAAACCAGCACATCAACAAATTTACCGCTTCCACCTTCTACCGTAGGTGAAAAGAACCTGCGGTTGATTGTTGAAATCAGTAAATATCTGTTTCCTCCACCCGCATCAAAAGGATTGGAAAAATAGGTGCTTCTGGCAGGATTCGCCTGAAAATCCGCTGGTCCACCCTGGTACATGATCTTCGGATCACTAAGAACGCACCATGCCGGTAATGTCTTACTGTATTTCGCTAAAGTATCCTGGAAACTTCCTACTAAACCGTTTTTGTCGAAATAGATCCCAAGACGAGGGTCCCCCGTGGATTTCATAAAATCGACAACCGTTTCCACTGCATAACGTCGGCTTCGATAGTCAATCATGTAACCCGTACCCGAAAACGGTAAATAGTTGTTATTATTATAAGTCATCTGGTCGTCAGTTGAAACGAAAGGCCCTACTGCATCGGTCATTACCTCTTTGAAAATTTGAGCCGCAATAACCGGGTCAGGGTTCTGATACCTTGCAGCAATCCTTAATTTCAATGAATTGGCCAGCTTGATCCACTTCGTCCAATCTCCTTTATAAAAGATATCATTATTACCGAATGCTTCCTGATCGGTCAAACTCGATTGTAAGGTTTTTATGGCGTCGCTCAATTCTTTTAACCAGGTATCATATAAGGTTTTCTGGCTGTCATATTTAGGGCTGTAATTCCCAATGTCCCTTCCTTGATTTGCTTCTGTATAAGGAATAGAACCGTTCATGTCGGTAACTTTCAGCCCCTGATATATCTGAACGATATAGGTGGTTGCATAAATTTTCCGGAACCTCTCTTTGTCAGCTTTATTGTTAATCAGCCTTCGAATTTCAAATAAATTTGGGAGGATACCTGAATAAAAAGTACCATAACGAGTGTTTACATTATTTGATAATTCGTAAGTTTCGGCTGTCAGCAACTGACTGAGCCGCAGCGTTTGTTCCATATCTTCCCAAGGCCATTCTGTGGACCGGTAGCCTTGCAGTTTCTCCTGCGATGAAGTAAAAAGGAACTTTACATCGACATTGCTGACAATACTTGGATCCACGTTGATGTTTTCAAAATCCTTTGTACAGGAGTTTGCAAACAAGCTGGTCAAGGTTGCCAATATGAAATATAAAATATTCTTTTTCATGTGTAAATAATTTAAAAAATGTTAAAAACTTATCTTTATCGAACCGCCAATGGACCGGATCATAGGCAAGAAACCCGCTTCACCAACTGCGGAAGTCTGGTTGGAATTATAAGAAGCCGGGTTGTAATCAAATGGCAATGAGTTGTAAAGGTAAAACAGGTCCCTTCCGATAAGGCTGACCACAATCGTGCTCACCTTCATTTTGGAACTGATCTTCTTTGGAAAAGTATAAGACAATGCTAATTGGCGAAGGGAGACCCAGGTGCTTTCAAACACATAAAAATCAGCCACCCCGGTCGAATAAGAACCATAACGATAATAGAACTGTGGTGCATGCGTTGGTTCAACGAACCCTTGATCGTAAGCCTCTTTAAAAGTCATTCCACCTACATTCGCCTGCGAACCGTCAGGCAATGTAACTTGCTGTCCGTCTGCAAAAACTCCATCAACAATCAACCCGTCATCATAAGTGATCCCATCATATTTACTGGTCCATGTAATCCCTCCGTGTTCAGCATCCCTGCCCAATAAGGTATTGGGCAACACACCTGAATGTGTACCCGCCCTGTAAGTTTCCAACACCATATCGCCTCCGATTTTGGCATCCAGCAACACATTTAGCGACCAGTTTTTATAAGTGAAATCATTTGACCAACCCATCCTGAACTTGGCATTCATATCCCCTATCTCTTTCCATGTGTTACTTCTTTTAGGGAAAGCTGCACGGGCATCGTTCCTCCAGTTAAGTATTGGCAGTCCGTTCTTAGGATCATTTGCATCTGCTTCATTATCATATCTTTCAGCAGCGTACATTGATCTTATTACACCATATGATTCCCCGACAATTGCCCAGGCGCTGGTTGCACCGGCTTCGCCCCCAAGGTAATACTCCGACCGCCCTTCAGCGAGTGAAATAATCATATTCTTATTTTTGGAAAAGACTAATCTGGAAAACCATTGAAATTTATCTCTTTTAACAGGGGTTCCGTCCACGGCAAATTCAATACCCCTATTCTGGATATCACCTGCATTGATCTTAATCCCGGATACCCCGGATTCAATAGGTGTTGAAATATCAAGAATCTGATTGTAGGTATTATCCTGATATAGGGTGAGATCAAAACCAAAACGGTTTTTCAGAAGACGCATTTCCAATCCAATTTCTTCGGCAACCTTTCGTTCAGGTTTGATATTTAACGCCAGAGTACTGCTTGAACTGAATGTGGCTTGTGATGGATCACCTGTTTCACCGATAGCTTTCCCTTCAAATAAATATCCCGGATTTATTACAAATGGATCGGTGTCTTTACCAAGAGCTGCAATGTTTACCCGTAATTTTGCAAAGGATATTGCTTTCGGGAGTTTGAATGTTTCGGAAAAGATCCAGGCAAGGCTTGCTGAAGGGTAATTGTAAAAGTTATTTCCGGTTCCGTTTGCATAGGTTAACGATGAGGACCAGTCACCACGCCAGGTGGCAGTCAGGTACAATTGATTTTTATATTCCAGATCGGCGCTTCCATACAAAGAATTAATTTTTTTATTATAGCTTATCCCACCGCTAACCGTTGGAGGATTTATGGAGTTAGTAATAAAAAAGTTCCCAGGCATTAAAAGCCCGCCTGAAGTACTACCCGAAGTGTATGACCGGGTTGTATTTTGGGCTTCCCCTCCGACGAAACCATTGAAATTAATAGTATTGGAAAGCTTAATGTTATTGAATGTAAGCATCCATTTGGCAAACGTGTTCTCTTTCCTTGATTCACTTAAGGTGTAAGATCCTCCGGCAAAGTTAACATCTTCCCCAAGTTCTTTATACTCATATTTGCCATAGATATTGTTTAAATTTGCTTCTACAATTAAATTTGCCCATTTTGTCAGTTTGGCATTTAATGAAACCCGCCCCCTGAGACTTCTATTTTCCTGGGCACTTTGGTTCTCGTATAAATTAAACCAAAATTCAGGAACAAAAATCTTATTAGTCTCGAGGGGATTATTTGCTTTGGGCGTCCCACCAAATTCGCTGATATATTTTGATGACTGGTTCCAATACCTTGTATCATAATTTCGGGGCATCACCCACATATATGCTACACCAAAGTTATCACCTGCAAAAGGGTCGTTACCTGTCAAGTTCTGGGGATTGGTAATATCTGTTGTGGAATAATCAGCGCTTACATCAGCACTGAGCCACTTTGTCAGTTCATGTGTTGCCCTTAAATTGAAACCATTCTTCATCAAACCGCTGTTGCCAATGATCCCTTTCTGGTCATTTCTTGAATAGGAAAATCTGAATGTCGTTTTATCAGTAGCCCCCTGAAACGCAACATTAGTAGTGTTTAACATCCCTTTCTGAAAAGCATCGAGGAAGTTGTCAGGCACAGCTTTGTACTCCGTCCAGGTACCATCATAATTACGAACTTTCTGGTTGGCAAATTTCGGACCCCAGTTTTCCAATTCACGTCCAATCTGGCGGTCAATATAAGGTTCGCCTGTCAAGGGATCGGTCGGGAATACTTTCGTGGTCCAACGTTGTGAGGGCAGGTAATTATTGTCGCGGGTGTCGGTAAAGAACGCCCCAACGGTACCTCCACCGAACTCATTCTGGAATTGAGGCCCCTTATACGGATCATAAACCATAAAGGATTGCGAAAAATCAACCCCGATTCCTTCGGTTTTAATGCCTTTTTTTGTAGTGATCAGAATGACCCCGTTGATAGCACGTGAACCGTACAAGGCAGCAGCAGCAGATCCTTTAAGTATTGAAACACTTTCAAAGTCTTCGCTGTTAAGGTTTTCCAGATCGTTTCCAAAATCACGACCTCCTGTAACGACATCGTTTTCAACGATCACACCATCAACCACGAAAATCGGCTGGTTGTTTCTACTCAATGTTGAGTTACCTCTGATCAAAATCCTGGTGCTGCCAAAAGGTCCGGCAGCACCCTGGTCAATCTGAACCCCGGCTACTCTCCCCATCAGTGAATTAACGGGGTTGACCTGCCTTGTCGCCGCAATTTCGGAACCTTTAACCTGGTCTGTCGAGAAGCCGATTTTCTTAGACTCCTTCGACCGGCCCAGAGCTGTTACTACAACCTCTTTCAACTGGGTGGCTTCAGCCTTAAGCGCAACATTGATTGTGGTTGAGTTCCCGACTGCGAATTCCTGACTTTCATAGCCTACGAATGAGAACACCAGTGTACTACCTTGGTTAACGGAAATCGAATAATTTCCGCTTCCATCAGTTGATGTACCTGTTCCAGATCCCTTCACTGCAACGTTAACCCCGGATAGCGGTTCATTGGTCGACGAATCCGTCACCTTCCCTTCAACCTTGATCGGTAATGGTTCCGGTTCCTGCGCCGTTATCACAGGTTTTGCTTTCCTGGGTTTCAACACAATCGTATTTTCTACAATTGTATAATCAACCGCAAGATCTTTCAAACAGAGGTTAAGTACCTCTTCAACCGGAGCATTTTCCACTTCGATGTTTACGGCCCCGGCTTTCCTGATCAGGGCATCCCTGTAAAAGAAAAGATACCCCGTCTGAGAGTTGATTAGCCTGAACACCTCTTTGATTGAAGCATCATTGACCGAAAGTGTCACAGTCTGGCTATATACACTTGCGCTTACCTGCAAGGTGGCAGCCAATAGGATTAAAGCTGTAAATTTCATGATTAACAGCAGTTTTTTAATTTTCCACACGTCCAATAAACGCAGGAAATTGTCGAACTTTTTCATAAATTTGCAAAGGTTTGTGTTAAACATAATAACAGTTACATTACGAGTTGTATCTTAATGGTTTAGCCCGAACTCCGGGCCGGATAGTGGTACTAACACTATCCGGCTATTTTTCTGACTAAAAAACTTTCCAGTTAATAAAATACCTTAATCTTATCATCTTCAAAAGTAAACTTGATCCCTGCCTGCTCCAGGATTATCAATACTTTGGATATATTGCTATTCCGGCTGACTATGCCTGAGAATGACTCATTAGGTAAGTCCCCCTCATAATCAATATCCACATTATACCATCTGCTGATCTGATTCATAATCGTCACAATATCAGCGCTGTTAAAAAGGAACAATCCGTTTTTCCATGCCAGTACCTGATTAATATCAACATTATTAACAACGGAGATCCGCCCTGTGGAATCAAGACTAGCCTGCTGGCCTGGGTTAAGGATGGCCCGGGCTTCACCTCTTGCGACTTGAACGCTACCTTCAACCAAGGTTGTTTCAGTAACATTCTCATCACGATAAGCCCTTATGTTAAAGCGGGTGCCCAGCACCTTAATGGTCATATCGTTCACCGAGACACTGAAAGACATTTTATTATACTTTACAACCTCAAAATAGGCTTCTCCGGTGATCTCGACATGCCTTTCCCCTCCTGTAAACGACACCGGAAAGCGAATCGATGACTGGGAGTTCAGCCACACTTTACTGCTGTCCGGGAGCATGATCTGGTATTCCCCTCCGCGAGGGGTGGTTATGGTGTTATAAACTACTTCAGCTGGTTTATTGGATGATGAGCTGTAAGCCAGCCTCCCATCTTCCAGCTTTACCACGTTTGTGCTTGACTGCGTAGCCAGCAAGCCGTTCCGCGCACTGTCAAGCACAATAACAGACCCATCACCCAGGGTTAGAACAGCCTTATTGCCACCCGGTCCAATATCGTTTACTACAGATTGAGCAACGACACCTTCAACCTTCCTTCCGGGACCTGTAGCTTGAATTATCCAAAGGCTGCCGCACACGATAAGTATGGCCAACGAAGCAGCAACGGCTAACCATGAAGGGAAAGATATTCTCCTTCTACCCGTAGTTTCGGTAGATGTGTCATCACTGGACGTAAGGCTTTCTTTCTCCTTGATGGCATTCATCAGTTGTCTGAAATAGTAAGCTTTACGGTCTGGGTTGGTTAAACCCGAAAAAGTATTGTCATGCAAAACCTCATCGAACACCTCACTAAACGGTTTTTGAAACCTGTCATTGGACAAATTCTCAAGGAGTTCGGACATCTCTTTATCAGACAATGAATTATTCAAATGTTTGTATAAGAGTCTTTTAAATTTCTTACTGTGCATATGGATTAGTTACTTCATATTTTATTAAAGACACAATACAGGACCTCAGGTATTAGCCTGTGTTAGAAATATTTTTTTTATGGCTATAAGACTTGCAGACATAAAATGAGTAATACGATATCCGAATGAAGCAAGTAGAAATGACGGATAAATTGAAGTGCCTTGTTCATATGGCTTTTCACCGTATTTTTAGAGATTTGCAACTTTTTAGCTATGTCGTCCTGACTCAATTCCTCTTCGCGGCTCATGCGGTAGATCATTTGCTGCCGGAGAGGTAATTTTTCCACAGCCTTGTTAATCAATTCTTCAGATTCTCTGAAAAACATCTGCTGTTCAGGTGATTCCTCCGTGACCCTTGAGAAGCGACGTAGGTAATCGGAATACCTTTCATCCCTCACCTTGTTCCTCAAGGCATTAAGAGTCTGGTTACGGGCGACCATAAACAAAAAATCGTTGAATCTCTGAATACCAGGCAGAGAAGACCTATTAAGCCAAAGTTTGATAAAAATCTCCTGGGTTATATCTGCAGCAAGCGCCGGTGATTTGGTAAATCCGTATGCCACCCCGTAAATCTGATCATAATACTGGTCAAATATCTTCCTGAAGGCTTTTTCAGTGCCTTCTGCTACTTGCAATAGAAGTTCTCTTTCTTCAAACTTTGTTATCCCTCCCATGAGCAAAGCATTTTTGATAAAAGTACATATATTCATAGGATTATATTTGCCAGGTAATCTCGCGGCTATTCCGATTGGATTGATACTGGATTCTTTCCTAATCCGGTGTAAGAATATCCCTGGAATCCTGTCCAAATTTCCGGGTTAAAGCATAAACCGGATCATTCCTTTTCTTGTCGGCGGAGGTTGGCATTTTTCTGTTCCGTGGAGACAAGGGGAA
>QYQM01000145.1 GCA_007280905.1 Porphyromonadaceae bacterium
AGGGATTTTGGATTACCTGGCAACGATCGGGGTTAAGTTTGGCACGAATGTGAATGCAGGAACCAGCCTGGAACAAACAGTATTTAATCTTTCGAATGTCCCGCTAAAGCGTGAAGGGATCCTCGACAGTGCCCTGATGATTCTGCGCGACTGGTCACATTATGTTTCTTTCGAAGATAATGAAATCGACCTCGAACGCGGTGTGATCATCGAAGAGTGGAGGATGTACGGTTCGGCCGAAGAACGTATGAGCAACAAACTGGCTCCCATCATTTACAAAGGATCGAAATATGCAAAACGGAATGTGATCGGCGACACGGCCGTCCTGAAACATTTCAAATATCAAACCATTAAAAACTTTTACCGAAAATGGTACCGCCCCGACCTCCAGGCGCTCATCATTGTGGGCGACTTTGACGAAAACGTGGTCGAGGCCAAGATCAGGAAACTTTTCAGCGGTATTCCGAAAGCTGAAAACCCGGCTGCCAGGGAAGAATATCCCGTACCTGACAATACGGAACCCCTCATCGGGACGGCAACCGATAAGGAAGCCACTTCCACATCCGTGGATGTAAGCTGTAAACACGATATCATCAAGAATAGCGACAAGAACCTCGGTTATATGCGGTTGCAGCTTATCCGCAGCCTGATCAACAACATGTTCGGAAAACGCATGAGCGAACTTACCCGTAAAGAGAATCCACCATTTATTTCTGCCTACAGTTATTATGGCGGGTTTACGCGTACCAAAGATGCATTCACCGGTATGGCACAAGCAGCAAACAACGAAGGTATCAAAGCGCTCACAGCTCTTCTCACCGAGATGGAACGCATGAAACGGTTCGGATTCATCGAGATCGAGTTTGAGCGCGCAAAAGCAGACCTCATTAAAAACAATGAATCGCGTTATATGGACCGCGATAAACGGAAGAACCGCGAGCTGGTTTATCCTAACGTTTCCAATTTCCTTACAAACAATCCCAACCCCGGAATTGAATTCGATTATGCCTTTGCCAAGGCGATGATCCCCGCAATTACCCTTCAGGAATTAAACAATGAAGCCAGGACCTATTTTACCGACGAGAACATGGTAGTAACCGTCACAGGGCCTGAGAAAGAAGGAATCACCATTCCGTCGGAAGCAGATATAAAGAAAGTGCTGGTGAAATACAAATCCATAAAAATCGATCCTTATGTCGATCTGCTTGCAGGAAAGAAACTGATCGAAAAAGAACCGGTTCCCGGTAAAGTGGTAAAAGTCTCAACAAATAAAGTGCTTGGAACAACGGAATGGACCCTTACCAACGGTATGAAAATCGTTTTCCGCCCCAGCGATATAAAAGAAGACGAACTGCTCATCCTCGGATTCCGTGAAGGCGGTATTTCTTTATTGAAGGAGGAAGATATCCCGTCGGCCATGTTATTGGGCGATGCCATATCGCAGATGGGCGTTGGCAATTTCTCCACCACTGACCTCGAAAAACTGATGTCTGGAAAACGGGTAAATATACGGGTCAGCACATCCGAAGAACGGGATGGGTTTTCGGGGAGGGTATCGCCGAAAGACCTCGAAACTGCATTGCAGCTGGTTTACCTTTATTTCACGCAACCCCGGTGGAATGCCGCCGATTACAAAACCTGGATGGAGAAGATGAAAGCCAATTACATCAATGCAGAATCTGATCCCCGGAAAGCATTCAGGGATACGATCTCCCTGCTGATGGCCAATCATCATCCCCGTGTTATCCCGATGAGTTACAAGGTACTCGACAAGGTGAGCCTTCCGAAGCTCCAGGCCATCTACAAAGACCGTTTCTCCGATCCCGGCGATTTCACGTTCGAGTTTGCCGGTAAGATTGATCCGGAAAAGGTCAAACCGCTGTTTGAAAAATACCTTGCTTCATTGCCTTCCGTCAAACGTACACAGGCTTACAGAGATAATGGCGTTCGTCCCCCAAAAGGCGAAGTGAAGCAGGATTTCAAACATGAAGCGAAAACTCCCCGCACATCTATCTATATCAATTATAATGGCACATCATCCTTCTCTGCCGATGACCGAATTTTAGGTGGTGCGCTGAGGCATGTCCTCGAACTGCGTTACATTGAAAGGATCCGCGAAGATGAAGGCGGCGCATACAGCGTCAGGGTACAATACAACGTAAACAAACTGCCCGTTCCCGGTTTTAACCTGGTCGTGAGTTTCGAAACGGATCCCCTCAAGGCCGACAAACTAATTGGCATCGTTCACACGGAAATTAAGAAGATGGTGGAGAATGGCCCTTCGGAAGCCGACCTGCAGAAAGCGAAGGAATATTTCCTGAAGCAACGCCAGGAAGACATGAAGGAGAACAGCTGGTGGATGAGTCGTATGGATGATTATTATTTTTACAATCTGGATTTCCTCACGGGTTATAACGACAAGGTAAAAGCGCTGAATATTCAGTCGGTGCATAACTATGCTAAGAAGATACTGACACAGGGGAACGTGGTGCAGGTAGTGATGAGACCCTAAATAAAGTACGAAGTACGATTTACGAAGTACGAATTGGGTACTTGGTATTTGGTTTTGGGTATTGGGTTTTCACTATTTCGCCATTTCGCTACTTCGCTGTTTAATATTTGTTATAGGATAAGATATCAGCGATTTCTTTTCGCTTTTTTTTCCGGATTTCATTTGTGGGCGGATAACCTACCAGGATGATCAATTCCAGTCGCAGGGCTTTGGGAATATTCAGCAATTCCTTGATCTTCTTTTCATCGAACCAGCCAATGACACAGGTACTGAGGCCTTCTGCGGTTGCCTGCAGGCAAAAATGAGCTGTGGTAATACCGATATCGATCAAGGGATAATTCTTGTCTTTAAGAATTCGTCCGACCGCAGTGGTTAAATTGGTTTTCTCCCGAACGACGGCAACCTGCACCGGGGCCTGCTTCGTAAAATGATTCATCGGGATCATCCCGGTGGTGGTGAGTTCAGCAACGGTATTCTTTAACCCGGGATCATCGATGATGATGAATTTCCAGGGTTGTGAATTATTTGCCGACGGAGCCAGGCGTGCAGCCTCGATACAGCGCAGGAGTTTTTCTTTTTCTACAGGTCGGGCTGTATATGTTCTTTGGCTTTGACGGTGATGGATCAGGTCGAGTAATTCGTTCGATTGCATGGTTTTGTTTCAGAAGGATGATGATTGCCGGTAACCTTGATGGCCATGGGCAAACGTGTTATATCACGCAAAGGTAAAGATTTTCAAAGAAGAGGTTGAAAATGAAGAATGAAGAATTGGTTTTAGGTATTAGATTTTGGGTCAATTGATGATTAAAAATTATTTTAACTCGCCAGTTCACCAGTTCACCAATTCGCCAGTTAATTTGTATGCTTGTCAATCATGAAACGAGATGCTACGCAGCAAAGGTACAGTGAGTAGGGACTGATCCATAAAGAATGATTAACTTTGCAATCTGATATTTACCTCTCCATGAAACGTTTATCCTTTGCCTTCGTTCTGTTCCTCTTTTTCTATTTTCTGGTAAGCTGTCATAATAAAGCTGACCTTTCCATTGCCCCGCCATTTCCTTCACAGTCGCCCTGGTTGAAATGTTCAAAGGATACCATTTACTTTCAGAACAGTGTTTTGCCAGTGGTTATCAACAGCTGCGCGAAATCAGGGTGTCATGACCAGGGAAGCAATAAACGTGAAATCGTGCTCGATAGCTATTCGGCGATTTACAACCTTGTGAAACCGAATGATCCTCTTTCAAGCAAGCTTTATACAGTTTTATTCAGCTTCGGACAACAACGGATGCCTCCCGGTGACCGTCTGTCCGTTAACCAGGAAGGTCTTATTTACTATTGGATTCTGCAAGGGGCATTAAACAACAGGTGTGAAACACCTTGTGATTCATCACATGTCACTTACGATTCTGTCATCATCGCGATCGTGCAATCCTGGTGTACCTCGTGTCATGGAGGACCAAACCCTGCTAACGGACTCAGTCTTACAACCTATGACCAGGTAAAAGCCTCTGTCAACAGCGGACGGCTTATGGGAGCAATCCGGCAGGAATCAGGGTTTTATCCTATGCCGAAAGGCAGCCAGCTTTCTCCTTGCAATATCGCTCTTTTCCAGATATGGATCAACAAAGGGATGCCGCAGTAAAAATTCAGAATGCAGAATGCAGATTTAAGAATGCAGAATGAAAATTTAATGGTGAATTATGACCTTTGATTTCTCATTCATCCGTAATCAATAATTAAAAAAAGCCCCGCCAGTTACGGAAGGGCTTCTTTCAATTAAAAATTATTGTTTTTTTTATTTCGCTATTTCGCTATTTCGCTACTTCGCTATTTATTTACGAGGATCTTCCGGATAACCTGGTTTTTGCTGTTGCGGATGATCACGGAATAGATTCCCGATGGAATTGGCCGGAGATCTATCACCTTTTCAACCGTTCCCGTTACCGTTACCGTAATATTCGTTTGCTGATAAACCTCCACACCAAGGTTATTGAGCACACTCAGGTTAAAAGATTCCCTTGAAGCGCTGGTAATGGAAATGGAGAACCTTCCGTCGTTAGGCACAGGATAAATAGTAATGGCTGAACCCTGGTTTGAATCGATACCGATCTCGGTAATCTGAATCTGGTTCGAAGAAGCAGAAGAGCATCCGTTGAGGGTAACAATATCCCAGTACGTTCCATTCTGTGTTGCAATATAGGTCTGGTCGGTAGCTCCCGGGATCAGCGTTCCTTCAAAATACCACTGGTTGCCTGCAGGTGCATCACTGGTGAGTGTTGCGCCAACATTTGTAATAACCGGCGTCTGAGGTGTAATAAGAATCGTCAATGCCAGTGCAGGTGATATAGTTCCGCTGCCGCATGCATTGGTTCCGTAAACGGTGATGTCACCGGAGACAGCCGACATAGAGAAGTCAACAGTAATGTTGTTGGTATTGGTACCTGCAACAATGGTAGCGCCTGCCGGAACAACCCAGACATAACCTGTTGCTCCCGGGATAGCACTTATAGAATAATTTATTCCCGTTGAACCCTGGCACAACGCATTCGGGCCAATGATGGTCCCGGCAGCGGCGGGCTTGTAGTTCACCGTAACAGGATATGCAGGAGAAGTGGCTCCGTTACCGCAAACACTGTTTCCGTAAACCGTGATATTCCCTGAAGAAGCGCCCAATGCATAGTTAACGGTAATGGAATTGGAATACAGCCCGCTTACGATGGTAGCGCCTGCCGGAACCGTCCACATATAGGAATGGGTGTTGGGAATGGATGCAACAGAATACACATAATTGGTTCCGCCTTCGCAAACCGTGGCAGGGCCGGTGATGGTGCCTGCCGGGCCCGGCATATCAGTTACATTGACGGCCATTGTTCCCGGTGCAGCAGCAGCACATCCGTTCGCATTCGTGTAATTTACACTGACGGATTGCGGGCCACTCGCTGACCAGCTCACGGTTGCCGTATTTGTTCCCTGTCCGAAATTTAGCGTTCCACCCGCTGAAACCGACCAGACATAGCCGGTCATTCCGGCTTGGGTTGTATAGGCGTAGTAGCCGGAGTTGACGCATAATGCACCGGTACCGGTGATGGTGGGTGTCGGGCCTTGTTTTACGGTGATGGCATAGGATGCGGGAACCGAGTTTGTGCAACCGCTGGCATTTGTATAGGCCACATAAATGTTCTGGGCACCCGCTGTATTCCAAACTACTGTAACGGAACTTGTTCCGTTTCCGCCCGTAATTACTCCACCTGCAGAAACTGTCCAGCTATAATTTGTCATCCCCGTTTGGGTAGTATAGACGTTATTCAATGCGGTACACGGGTTAGCATTTCCTGCAATTGTAGGTACCGGCAATGCATTAACCGTGGTACAGAATGATGCGGGAGCAAGTCCTGCACATCCTGCTGAATTGTTGTAATTCACTGTAACACATTGTGTACCGGCTGAATTCCAGGTTACGGTAATTGAATTGGTTCCGATTCCTTGAGTAACCGTACCTCCTGCAGAAACAGTCCAAACATAATTGGTCATTCCAGCCTGGGTAGTATAAACGTTGCCTGTTGAACCTGCACAGGCAG
The DNA here is from genome assembly GCA_007280905.1 of Porphyromonadaceae bacterium. GTDB lineage: Bacteria > Bacteroidota > Bacteroidia > Bacteroidales > UBA12481 > UBA12481. The sequence continues at coordinate 6,094 of QYQM01000145.1, forward strand.
TCCCAGGCCCTGTTAAAGTTGGTGTTGCAGCAGCATTTACATTTACAACCATATTGGAAGGTGAGCCGTTTCCTGCACATCCGATACCGTATACATACATATTACCGGAAAAGGAAGGATTCGAATAGCTGACAGTAATGGTATTTGTATTCGCACCGGCAGTGATGCTGGCCCCGAAAGGAATGGTCCAGTTGTAACCTGAGGCGTTGGTGATAGTCGCAACGGAATAGATATATCCCGATCCGCCATTGCAAACCTGGGCTGGACCTGTTATAGTTCCAGCCGGGCCTGCGGTATTACACACGGTGAAAAAGGTCAAGTCATTGCCATTGGAAGTGCCGGCTACATTCACACCCCTTACCCTGAAATGGTAAGTAGTATTTGAGGTGAGGCCACTGATACTGGCGCTGACATTGGTAACCGCACTGCCAGTTACCGGAGAAGGAACTCCCGGAACTGTTGTACCGTAGGCAACCGTAAGGCCATAATCGAAGAAGACATTGGTGGATGAATTGTTGGCATTTATGGTTCCATTCATGGTAGCAACAACATTTGTAACCCCGGTCGCAGTGGCTGTGACAACAGTGGGGACAATGGCCAAGGTAGTAAATGTCAGATCACTCCCGTTGGAAGTACCGCTAACATTTACACCTTTCACCCGGAAATGATAGAGTGTATTTGGAGCTAATCCGGAAATTGCGGCGCTGACGGCAGTTACAACGCTGCCATTCACAGGGCTTGGAACGCCGGCGACAGTGCTTCCATATGCAGCAGTTAACCCATATTCAAATGACACAGTAGTGGCAGCATTATTGGCATTGACTGTACCATTAAGTGTTGCAGTGGCCCCTGTAATGGCGGTAGCAGCAGTTGTCACGACTGTGGGAGGCGGAGGCGGAACATAGGCTATCAGATTGACTGTAAAGTCCCCGGCATTTCCGTATGAATAAGTGGCACATGGGTCAGCAGAGGATGAAGCCCAATTCGTCCGGAATCGCATACGGTGATTCCCAAGTGTTGTTCCCAGGGGAATATTGATCGTTGTAGTATAGCCAATTCCGGAACTGGCACAGACAAGGTCCGTAACCACCCTTTCAGCTACAGCAAAGGTATTATCATTGTTATAATCAATCCAAACGGAAACGTAGGTTGAACTGTATCCTGCCACTACGGTCAGTGTATAATTGGTATTCAGCATAATGTTTGTGGATGATGCGGTCCAGTCGTGGTACCATGTATTGGGCGATCCATTGCAGGCTACGGCCTGGTTGATGGTATTCAGATTGAAATTGGTCAACCCGTCACCAAAGACACAACCGGTAGTATAGGTTGGGGTACAATAACCTCCACCTGTTATGTTGACTGTAAAGTCGCAGCAGTTACCATACGTTTGAGTGGAGCAAGGCCCTGAAGGATATCCCAACCATTCGGTCCTTGCCCTCAGGCGGGTGGCGCCGGTGAGGGCAGTTCCCGGCACGGTGATGGAAACGGTATAATTTGCATATGCATTGGTACAAATTACCTGGCCCGCAGTTTCCGTTGCGACATCAAACGTATTGTTGTGGTTGTAGTCGATCCAGATGGTAACATAGGTACCCGAATATCCGGCCTGTAAGGTAAGGGTAGCCGGCACACCTATGGCTAGGTTGGTTGAACTTGCAGTATAGTCATGATAAGACGCAGTACAGGTGACCGTTTGGTTTATGGTTCCAAGCTGGAAGAGTACAATTCCATCTCCGTCGAGGCAACCATATGAATAAGGAGCAGCACAATACTGTGCCATCGCACCGTTGCATAATAAGACGAGGAGAAGGATCTGAAAAATTTTGTATAACTGTTTCATGATTTTTGGTTTTTGTTTAAGAACTCAAAACTATCAGGTTCAACTACAAAAATTAGTAGCTAATATATATGGGTTGAATTATGTCAGATCGCCCAGATTTTTTTTGTCCCTTTTGCAGTCATTCAAAAGGAAACAAAATCACCCAAAATTACGGCTTTAAATGTACTAATATTTTTCCCATCTAAAATAAAATATTTTTTTTATGCTTTTTTTAAAAATGCCAGGAGCTCCTGCGTATTTTTCATCCCGGATATTATCTATATTTGTTCATATCATAATCTGAAAACATGGACACAGGCCAGGATAATTTTGTCGAAGAAATTTTGACAAAAGCGCTGAATGCAGCGCATGCAATGGGAAAACTCGACCAGCAGCAAACTGATAAAATCGTCCGCTCAATTTATGAGACCGGGTTCAATCACCGTTGGGACCTGGCAGAAATGGCTTTCCGGGAAACCGGCATTGGGAATGTGCGCGATAAGATGATAAAAAATATCATTGCGACCCGTTTTGTTTACCGGAATATTTTTCTTCAGAAGACCGTTGGGATTATCAATGAGGACAAGGAAAATCAAATCATAGAGATCGCGCGTCCGATGGGTCCGGTCTTTGCGGTTACTCCGGTCACCAATCCCACTTCAACGGCATTGTTTAAAATTCTTATCGCGATGAAAAGCCGGAACCCCATCATCATCTATCCGCATGGCGCTGCGCGGAAATGCACCAGCGAGGCTGCGCGACTGTGTTACGATGCGGCCCTGGTGGCAGGCGCACCGGAAAACTGCATTCAGTGGATTCCGAGGATGACCCGCGAACAGGTGCACCGGTTTATGAGCCACAAACGGGTGGCATTGGTGCTCGCAACAGGCTCGGTAAGCCTGGTAAAGGCAGCCTATTCTTCCGGTAACCCTGCGATCGGAGTTGGTCCGGGCAACGTGCCGGTCTATATCGGGAAAAGTGCGGATGTCGGTTTCACGGTGAATCAGATCCTGCTTTCGAAATTGTTCGACAACGGAACTATTTGTGCCAGCGAACAGGCGGTCGTGGTTTCTCACAACAATGCAGAAGCGGTAAAAGAT
>QYQM01000043.1 GCA_007280905.1 Porphyromonadaceae bacterium
GTGCTGGATTATACCCGTTCGGGTTTCAATTCAGGGTTCGATTATTATTACCTGCGAATGCGGGCCGGTCTGGCTGAACTAAACCGGAATAACCCGGTCAGGGCTGTGGCTCATTTTCGCAAAGCATTAGATTTTAATCAGAACGATCCGAATGCGCTGGAGTATCTTTATTCTTCCCTACTTTTTTCAGGAGATCTGGCCGAATCCCGGTTATTGGCAAGCGCTTTTTCACCGGCATTCAGAAAACGACTTGGTATTCCTGCACGACGCTTGATTACCAGTGCTTTCATCGAGACCGGATACATGCTTAACTCAAAAGCCGATTCATTAAAGGCCTTCCGTCCGGATGCCGAGCTGGCGCATGTATACCTGGTGCCAGCCTACTGGTACCTGTCGGCCGGGGTTAATCTGGAGGCAGGAAAACGATTCTCAGCAACCGTTGCCACAAATATCCTCAGTTTTACTGCAATTCAGCAATTCCTGATCCAAAACCAGGCAGCACAGGTTTACAACGTTCCTTACGATCAGAGGGCCGTTTACCTGGCAGGCAGTTATTATCTCGGCAAAGGCTTTCATCTCTCACTGGCCGGACAGGTTATGTCGTATACTCTCCCGTTATATTCCTGGGTCGCCGTTGATACCAGTGGTGAGTTTGTGCAGGATGTCTATTCCTATCGCGATCTGGCCTTTAATGCTTCGGTGGTAAAACGGTTTCCTTATGTAACTATTGGCCTGGAAACCGATATCAATCGATTTAAAAATCAATGGCATAAACAGGCTGGAGCGGAGCTCACCATGTACACGGCAGGCAATGTGAATACCTATCTTCAAATGGGAGGAACCTGGTTGTCCGACAGCCTTAACCCCGCCGGCCGAATCATTGCTCATGCCACCGCCGGCCGGAAACTCTTCCGCTTGGTATGGATCGAAGGGGTTTATTATTATGGCGACATCCGTAACTTTTCAGAGAGTAACGCCTACGTCGTTTATAATAATTACGATATGATCCGGAAACGCATGGGGATTAATCTGTTGGCTTATCAGGTTTTACCGCATCTCGATCTTTCCCTGCGATACCAATATACCCTTCGATCGGCGTCCTGGCAGATCTATCAGAATTCTGAATATCTTGAGGACTTTAACAAAGACTATCCCGTACACAGTTTTATAGGAGGATTAACATGGCGATTCTAATGAAAAAAATAATGATCATTTTCATCGCGGCTGGCATTTTTTATCAGACCTGTGCACAGAGTTTTGATAAACAGCGGGCAGCATTCCGCACCAGCTACACCCAGGAAAATTCGGGCGATTATAAGGCTGCCGTCAATAGCCTTAAATCAGTTTACGATGATTCCTCGTATGAAATGAACCTTCGCCTCGGCTGGATGAGCTTCAAATCAGGAGATTTCAAGGAATCCGAAGCTTATTACCGGAAAGCCATCACGCTGAGGCCATACGGGATCGAGGCCAGGTTTGGATTGGTCTTTCCGCTCTCTTCTATGGGGAACTGGACCCTCGTGAATTCAATTTACGAAGAGATACTGACGATCGATGCCCATAATTCCCTTGCTAATTTCCGTTATGGCCTGCTCGCATATAATAAGGAAGAATATTCAAAAGCTGATAAGCTTTTTACAAAAGTGGTCAACCTTTATCCGTTTGATTATGATTCCCTGATCATGCTGGCCTGGACCAGATTTAAACTCGGCAAGTCGCTAGAGGCCAAGGCACTTTTCCAAAAAGCACTGTTATACAGTCCGGATGATTCTTCAGCACTGGAAGGGTTATCACTGATCCGCTAGACTATATTAAATTAAATATGAAACAAATAACAATTAATCAGGCAGTAAAATTGTTTTTCCTCACTTTAGCGGGTTTTTCTGTTTTTACCTTTCATTCAAACGCGCAGATTGTTTTTGAACAGTCATACCCTTATTCCGGAACTATTACCCAACTCGAAAAAGAGGGTCCAAAGTTCTACCTCATGGATGTAACAGCTAAAGAGTGCCGCATATACAATTTAGATTATTCACTGTTTAGAACAATTAAGCTGGATGTTCCTTCTAATCGGTATCTTTATGATATTCAGTTTGTAACACAACATTTATTTGACAGTGATGATGGTGTTGAGCTCCTGTATGTTTTCTATCAGTATGTGCAAACGGCAACCAGCTATTATTACATCTATACCACCCGCATTGCCGATGAAAACGGTTCGGTTCTCCTGGATTTGCCCGGATGCAGCTGGACCGAAATCAAGAATATCAGCGGATCAGGATCACGGATGTTGAACTATGTAAAAGATTATTCCGTTTATCCCTATCCGGTGGAGACCCGTATTTACCGACTTCCCGGACAAATCACGGGTGTCGATACCGAAGCGATACCTGATTTTTCTGGTGACCCGGTTTTCCCAAACCCCACTTCAGGATTGATCCGGATGCATCCCGATGGATTTAGTACAAATGACAAGGCCGAGTGGGTGATTCTGGATTCTACCGGCAAACTCATTGCCCGTGTACCCGTTTTGGACCCCGGCAATCCGGTCGACCTGAAATCGCTGGGCCTGGTAGCCGGGATATATCTCGTACGAATGGAATCCAGGAATTATCAGACTAAATTTCAGCAAGTTGTCCTCCATAACTGATCAGATCGAATCAACAACCTTCGAAGCCGGATGGGTGGTGAAGGTTCATGGTGTCAATGGAAAACTGGTTATCCGAATGAACCGGCCTGTCGGCGATGTGATGGATTTTCCGGAATGGCTTTTTATCCGGATTGACGGGGGACTCGTGCCTTTTAGCGTAACAGAAGAATCAGTATTCCAGAAAGATATCAATCATGTTGTAGTCGGGCTCGGTGAGATTAGTGACCAGAAAAAAGCAATGGCCCTTGTGGGACTCGCCTGCAATCTCGAAGGTGCCTGGACCGATTGGTTCGAAGCCAGTCGCGAAGAAACAAACTCCCTCACCGGTTTTGAAGTGCTCGATGAAATATCAGGCAAAACCGGCAAAGTGATTGGATTTGAAGATATACCCGGCAATCCCCTTCTCGAAATCGAGATCGATGGGAAAAAATCGCTCCTGCCGATGCAATCTGAATTTGTGGTTAGAACTGATACCCGGAAACGGAAACTGATTCTAAGAATTCCGGAGGGGTTGCTGGATCTGTAATGATATTTGAAGGACGCAATTATGCGTCCCTACGGGTGCCATTAATGATGTAAAGAGGACGCAAATATGCGTCCCTACAGGTGACCGGTAATGACCCGAGTTTGACAGTTCAGCCCAAAATCGATCATTTTTATTGAATGCAAGTTGTTGATTATAAGCACAATGAATTGTTTTGATTTTTCAATTATTTTTTAATGTAGTGTATTTTTTATCAACAAAATGATTGTTAATAGCTGATCATATTGGTTTTACATATAATTTAGTGTCGTGTTAAAACCAAACTAATGTTTGTCCGAGTTACTAAGAATAAAAAAGGCGACGCTTATTACCATTTGGTCGAGTCTTTTCGCGACCATGGCAAGGTGAGGCAGCGCTTGGTACTCGCCCTGGGTCGGGTGGAAGACGGGATGCTGGAAAAAGTGGCAGCTGCCCTCAATAAGCAGCTGGATACCATCCAAGTGCTTGATCTGGCAAAACATATTGATATTGAAAACGCCTATGTGTATGGATCTTTGTTGGTGCTCGACCGCTTGATGGAACAACTAGGGATTAACCAGGTAATCGAAGCCATTGTGCAAAAACATGATCGGGTTACCATCAATATGCGTAAGGTCCTTTTCACCCTGATTGCTTCCCGGTTTATCAAACCGGTTTCCAAACTGGCTCTGCATGATCGATGGCTCGAAAGACTCTATCCGGAGATGGTTGATCACGATCTGCCCCTTCAGCATATGTACCGCAGTCTGGATTTGCTGGCTACACACAAGGAAGAGATCGAACAATCGCTGTACCGATTTAAAAAAGATTTGTTCAGTATCCAGGTTGACGTTGTGCTCTATGATCTGACGACCCTCCGCTTTGAGAGCACCCGTGAAGACCTGGGAGAGCTTCGCAAATATGGCTACAGCAAAGAGATGCGAACCGACTGCACTCAAATTGTTTTTGGGTTGCTGACGGATACCGACGGCATGCCGCTGAGTTTTGAAGTTCATCCGGGGAACACCTTTGAGGGTAACACCCTGGATGGGATCGTGGACCGGATGAAACAGCAGTTCTCGGTTCGCCGGTTTATCTTCATCGCTGACCGGGGATTGTTCTCAGCCAAGAACCTTGAGCACATCCGGAAAAGTGAAGGAGAGTTTATCGTGGGCCCTAAAATAGGGGTACTGGGAAAAGCAATTCAGCAGGAATATTATGACTTAAAGCGGTATCACTTTATTACCAATGATCTGGCCGTTTGGGAAACCAGCTATGGAACGGACCGTTGCATTATTACCTGGTCCCGCTCCCGGGCTGAACGGGATTACAAAACCCGTGAGGATATCCTGACTAAGATCCGGAAGAAGCTCAGCCTGACCAAGAACCGGACCCGCAACTTTGTAACCAACTCGAACTATAAAAAATATCTGATCCTGGGTGATCATGACCAACCGATGCTGAACCAGAAGGCCATTGATGAGCAAGCACGGAAAGACGGTTTCTTTGGCATCATCACCAATGTCATCTCCATGACGGCTACCGCGATCGTTTCTCATTACAAGCAGCTTTGGAAAATCGAGGACGCTTTTGCAGAGCTGAAGGGTACCCTCAAAACACGGCCTATGTTTCACTGGACGGACCACAGAATCATAGGTCACTTAATGGTCTGCTTTCTGGCTTACCTCTGCGAAGCCTATGTTACCAAGGAACTTCGTGCCAATAAGGAAATGATGGAATCCAAGTCGAGCCTGGATAAAATTATTGACAGCCGGCCGCTGACAGCCTCCCTGGCCTTTGAAGAACTAAACTCCGTTCTAGCTATACCCGTTAAAATTAAAGAACAAACTATTTGGGTGCGAACCGATATACCGGAAAATGCCCTGAAATTATTGAAAGTACTTCACATGAAAATACCGCCAAAAATTCTGCCATAATAGTTCCAAATGTAGTGGCACACGCCACTTTCAGCCATTATAATGCTCTGTAAATAAAATCATTACAAAAATGAACTGTCAAACTCGGGAATTTTGGCCCGATCAGCTTCGTGTTCTCCACAAAACTCCTGATTGATGAGCTCAGGCCCCCGTTGGGATCCGGACTCGGATCATCGATATAAATTACCGTTAATGAAACACGTGAATATTCACGGTCAGCGATTTTTTCCTGACCGATAGCGTTCTCCCAACAGAGAAATGCAATTGTAATAGTCAGCAGGGATATTTTATTCATCAGTTCTTTTATTGAATTCATTTACAGCAGCTAAATGTCTAAATAAAAAATGGCAACTCCAAGGAGTCCGAAGATAACCAGAAAATCATGCGGTTGATGGATGACCACTATATAGATCATCCAACGGAAGGAACCATCCGGATGAGAGATTTTTTCCTGAATTGGGAATGCTCGTAAATCACAAGTGAGTCAGGCGATTATTGTGGCTAATGTAGTGAACCCAAAGGCGGGTTAAACTAATACGGGATAAATTCAAATACTGAAACTCTGGGTACTTTGCAAAAGCTCCAGCTACCTCAAGGGAACTATTTCATACAAGCCGGTACTATACTGGGTTCCCGGAAAGCGATAGGATCGGCAGTAAAAACTCGACGGTGACCATCCCCAAATGTTCCTTTTGGGGCAAGTATATGGACGAGAGGAATTACTACAAAGGACAAAATAGCAAAGTAGTTTAACGTAGGTAGAGTATTTCCCCCAGATCATTTTCAATATCCAGGTATATTTAAGGATAATTCGTCTACCGTTTAATCATTATTTTTTGGTTGTGTTCTAAGGCATCTTGATCTGGCCTTATCAGTTTTGTTTTAAGCACATATATTCCAATCGGAAGATTAGCAATATTTAAGGTAACCTTCTTGCTTTTGGTCATTATTATTATCTTAACTTGAGCATATTCATCAATTAAACTATACTCAAAATCAGGATTATCTGCCTGGTCATAGGTCAATTCAACGGTTAATTCAGTATTAGCCGGATTGGGAAAAGCTAAAGGAGAAAACTGGTCAATATAAATCGTTTTGGTTTTAATGCATGGTCCATAGCAGCTATTAGCCGTTAAGGTTAAGGTCCCATGGCCTAGGCTGCCAGATTTTCCTTTGATTGTACAAGATGAGTTATTGTCATTGCCAACAATAGTAATATCTCCGGTTGTAGTCCACAAATACGAGGTTATCGATTCTGCTCCCGGACCATAAACATACTGAAGGCAAGTCATATTAATCCCAACACTGGATGGGCCAGTTATTTCTGATAGAGACGGTTTACCAATCCGGATTCTTTTTGAAATCTCAGCCTCGGTATAGGCTGGAGTGCATCCCAGTGGATATTTGACCTGGCAAAAAATTGTATCCCAGGTTTGGGTATTTTCATTTATCAAAGTTGGCAGAAATGAACTTTGGATTACTGGGAAAGCATTCGAATAAAGAGAAGGATTTGCCATTCTCCAGCTCAACTGATCCGAACTCGCTGGTGCATTAACGACAGAATAGTCACATTGTGGGAGAGTTAACGTAATTACTCTTGGTTTATATTCTAAATGCCATGCATCGCAACTAATTTTAATCGAAGATGCTTTAATGTAACCATACCCGCCATCACCCCAATCTTCTCCCTTACTGTTTTTAACGATCCAATACAATCTCTGAAAATAATCGTCTCCCCAACCGACGATTGCTACAACATGATCCATGTCAAAATCTTTTCCACCACACTCTCTATCATCGACAAAAATCGTACGGTCATCCAAAGGATATCGCACCGAGGTGTAAGCAGCCCATTCGCCAGCTTTACAATTCAAAGTGACGTATAATGGACCGCGTTCCTTTATTGCATTTTGAATTGTCCAATACCCTTGTTCTTGTTGATAGTCATTAAAAACATACCTAACGCTATTAGTCCAATATGTTGAAAGACAAGGAACATTCAAGAATTCCTCTGGAAATGCTGATTCTGGTAGAACACCATTATCGCACGTCATTTTTAGAGCATAATAGGAATTTGGTTTAAGATTGGTACCGGCACAACCTCGAATGATACCTGGATAGCAATTCATTCCACAGAATGCTATGGAACTTTCTGAAAGATCAATGGAATTTGGATAGTTCAAAGCTTTACTTAGCACATATTCTGCAACGGCAATGGCAGCATAGGCATAACAGTCTCCGCAACCGTCCTGGTTATGCACAGTGCTGTTAAAAAAAAGTGAGTCCCGATAATAACAATTTGATGGCAAATTTGGATCTGGTTCAATTGGAGGAAAAACTACTGGAGGTCTGAATAATTGGTCAGGTGGTTCGATTGGCAATGGCTCGTTGGGGAAAAGTTTTTGATAATCACCTTCGTCATAAATAACTCGCAAAAGGTTGGTTTCAATAGTCTTACCATTAGCCTCTTTAATACAAACAGGGTAGGATCTTTCATAGTCCTTAGTCTTTTCTTTCCTTATTCCAATTTTGTATCCCTTTAATGAACAATAAGAATACTCTTGTTCTGTCTCGCCTCGATAGAACTTCCATGCTGAAACTACATTTCCATTGGGTAGTTGGACCGTGGTAGTTTTACGCGTTTCATACGTTGGATATCCTAAAAGTTCACAATATCGAGTTACAAGGTTTGAAAAATTGTTTTGTCCATAACTAAAAGTGAAAAACCCAAACAAAATAAATAGAGTCAATAGTGCTTTCATTTTATTGAACTTTTTTTAACTAGTTGAATATGATAATAATAGTTGATCCCTAACACATTTGGCTGGAATATAAAATCAGGGAAATATAAAACTAGAGTATCCGAATTTATTGTATCAATCATTGCCAAAGATTCACCACTCAGGAAAGCAAACGGAATCCAGATGCTTGGCAAGTAGGTTGTATCATAGGCCCATATGAATTTGCTTTCATTGTCAGTAATATTTATAATTGAACCTGTTAGATAGCCAGTGCTATCATTCTTAAATTCAAATGAGCCAGTATATTCTAACTGTCTGATAAAATGGAACCATTCCTTTGGAATTGACGGCGAATAGCCCGAATCAACCCGAAAAATGTTCCATTGTCCGATCAATGGATTTGATGTCGGAATTTCTTCTTTACAACAGGAATAAAAAAGAATTCCAAAAATTATAAAAACTATTTTTTTCATGTTTATGACATTAGAAGGTTTTAACAAACCGCGTTACTAATTGACACCCGAGGGCAAATTGATTAACTGTTTCCTTATAAAGTTAAACATTTTGATCTTTGTTGCCCGGTAAAACTATAAAATTAACTTAATTATTTTCTATTCTTATGATAATCAATAAATTAGATTTTATTTTCAACATCAAGCCCTTTGATTTCAGAAAATGCGACCATTGTTTTTAAATTTCATTTCCCTATTTAGTATCTGTTGAGAAAGCCATATCAAATACTTTGTTAAAATCCTTCCAGGAGCTTTGACCGAACCTGTTGCCGTGTTAAAAAAATATTAAGAAAGAAAAATCATTCCGATAAATTTTTAACTAGCTAATCTCCCTATATCCAGGCATTCCATGAACAGGCTCCTGTATTTTATGCAACTTAGGTCCAAAGCTAACTTTGAAAAAATAAATTCAGTCAGCATTTTGTTGAAGAATAGAACTTTGACATCACAAATGGAGAAAACCTCCTTGTCGGGCTCTTCCGTGCAAAGCACCGTACCAGCCTTGGCCAGTGACACCGTGGTCAATGAAGCATTGACGTGGAAGTTTATCTTGTTTTCGCTCCTGGCCTGGCACTCCTCCATCCCGACATACTGCTTGGCATCCCTGAACAAAAACTCAATCTGGTACCGACATGAATAATATTGATAAATCTTCTTCGGGTCTTGCTTCAGGTCGGTTGAAAACAGCACCGAATAACCGGATTCATAACCCTGATTGTCATAGTTTTCAATATACACTATCCGAATGGGCCGCTTGAGTCCGATACTGTACACTATTCCTGAGAAAAGGCAAAAATCCTCGCCCTGCATGAAGAGTTTGATACGACGTCGGTCAATGTACGACAGGTCCACTTTGGCACCGTATATACGTTTGCGTCCCCGGCCAGGCTTTTGCTCTCCTATAAATGGATACCGGAGATTTGCGTCCTGCCTGAGTTTGCCGATCATATCCAATCCTGAAGCAGTAATACCCCTGACATATTTCTCTTTAGTAAAATATCCATCAGCCACATGATACCGGATGCCCAACTCATTCATGGTCCGGCTATGTTCCAAAACGAAGCCGAGATAATGGTCAATCAGGGTCTCGTCACGATCTTGACCCTTTTTAATAACGGGAGTTTGCCTTGCTTCCAGAGAGAATGCGGTCCGGTTCCGGACATCCACTACAGCCAGGCTGCCCATCTCGATACCACGCTTGATCTTTTGAGAGGTTGTGCTCCAATGCCAATCCACATGCGGGGTATGCTTACCGCTCTTGGGAATGAACGTCGGATCAAAGACGGCAATCAGCTCCTTGGAGCATTCCGACCGGATCAGATCCTTGTTGAAGTCGCCCCAGGGGAAGGGTTTGTCAAACTGATTCCGGTAGGTCTTCTCATTGAGTTTTCCATACCTGGCAAGGTTTGTAAAGGTATATCGTCCACGAAGTCCCATATAAAGCATCAGAAGTTGTGTCACAAATTTTCGTCTCGGTTTGGTAATTCCACTGATCTTGCTTATTGTTGCAGTGATAAGGCCATTGATCTTATTAGAAAGCATCTGAATTTTGTTCTGTTTAGCGACTACAAATCAGATGCTTTTTTCTTTTGCTATTCCGCTCCCATCAAGCGTTTTGTCAACATGGAATTGTTAATATCGTTTAATTTAAAGTTACCGGAGTATTGTAATTTATTGGCTCTTTATAATTTCGAGTGGGTAACATAATAGGGATTAATTTTACTAAAGTCGAGTTTCCCAGTAAGCAGATAAATTATTGCTTTGATAGTATCAGTTCTTTTATAACCTCTTGCTTTAGCTTTTGCAGCTTGGAAA
>QYQM01000002.1 GCA_007280905.1 Porphyromonadaceae bacterium
TATAACTTATATCTCACTTTAAACTTACTTGAGCCTTGAGCCTTGAGCCTTGAGCCTTGCGCCTTGAGCCTTGAGCCTTGCGCCTTGGCCTTGCGCTAGCGACCCCTTAAGCGTAGCCCCCGTGCAATCCGTCACCCGAACCCTTACTATATCTCCCGGCGCAAAGTTCTCTCTCGGGAAAACAATCACCTTGTTCTGAGGGTTCCGGCCAAATAGTTGATTCTTAGATTTTTTTGAGGTTCCCTCGGCCAGTACGTCAAAAACTTTTCCGATATCCGCCCGGTTGCCGGCCAAACCGATTTCCCCCTGAAGGTCAATGATCTCCTGCAGCCTTCGGGATTTATCTACCTCTGGAACATCGTCCGGAAGGTGATCGGCCGCATATGTTCCTGGCCGTTCGGAATATTTAAACATAAAGGCAAAATCAAACCTCACTTCTTTCATCAGGGAAAGGGTATCCCGATGGTCCTCGTCCGTTTCGGTTGAAAATCCGCAGAAAACATCGGTGGTGATCCCGCAATCCGGGATGATTTGCCGTATTGCCCGTATCCTGTTGAGATACCAGTCCCGGTCATATTTGCGGTTCATCAGTTTAAGGATACGGTTGCTGCCCGACTGAACCGGCAGATGAATATGTCTGCAGATATTGGCATTGCGGGTAATCACCTGAAGAGTTTCATCCGGCATATCCTTCGGATGAGATGTGGTAAACCTGATCCGCATCCCCGGCACCGTATGGGCCACCTGTTCCAGTAATTCCGGAAAATCCCATTTTTCAAAGGAATAGGAATTTACATTCTGCCCCAGCAGCGTCAGCTCCTTATATCCCCTGGCTTCCAGATCTCCGGCTTCAGTCAGGATGTCGCGGGGATCGCGGCTCCGTTCGCGGCCGCGGGTATAAGGAACAATACAATAGGTGCAGAAATTATTGCATCCGCGGGTGATCGAAACAAAACCAGATATCCCGTTGCTCTCGAGCCGGGTAGGGCAGATACCCGCGTAAGTCTCTTCCGTGCTCAGTTCTATATCAATCGCCTTGCCGCCGGATGAGGATCTGGCCAGCAAATCGGGCAAGGTTCGGTATGAATCGGGTCCGGCAACCAGGTTGACACCGTGTTTGGTGATCAGGTTTTCCTTCACCCGTTCAGCCATACAGCCAAGGACTCCCAGTATAACATCCGGATTTGCCTTACGCAACTGGCGGAACACAGCCAGCCTTCCGTAAACCCGGGTTTCTGCATTCTCACGAACCGAACAAGTGTTCACAAGCACCACATCGGCTGCATGCATATCATACACAACTTCATATCCGTTCTTCGCCAGGATGGAAACAACCGTTTCACTATCGGCCACATTCATTTGGCATCCGTAGGTTTCCATATATACTTTGGGCATGATTGTCAGCGTTTTGATCGGCTGCAAAGATATAGGATAAATTAGTACATTTGCGGCGTTCCAACTCGATCAGTAAATTCAGGGAATGATGAAATTATTGGGATTTATACTACTGATTATCTTGATTTTACCATTATCTCTCTTTGCACAGGAAGAGAAAGGCAAGGTGGCCGTTACCGATTCAGCTAACCTGATCATTAACCAGCTCGAATCCGGGACAATTGCAGGCAAGGTTAAGGTAATTCAGGATCCGCGCCTTACCAGTATCCTTCGTAAACATTTCGAATTCAATAAAACCAGCAGCGTTTCGGGATGGAGAATTCTGATTTATAAGGGCCCATTGCCGCGGGCCAATCAGCTTAAAGCAGAATTTGAAGAGGCTTTCAGTCATCTTTCCCTTCGGGTAAATGTGGAATATAATGAACCTGATTTTGTAACTCTGGTAGGCACATTTCGAACAAAAGAGGATGCATACCGTTATAAACAAATGCTGATTGCCCGTTTTCCCCAAGCCTATCTGGTACAAACGCGAATTACGCTGGATTGATCTATGAGCGACCCGATAAAACATGAATGCGGAATAGCCTATATCAGGCTTCTTAAACCGATATCCTATTATCAGGAAAAATATGGCACCTGGAAATACGGACTGAATAAGCTTTACCTATTGCTCGAAAAGCAGCATAACCGGGGCCAGGATGGCGCTGGTGTAGCCAACCTGAAACTCCATCTGGCTCCGGGGAGTCCTTATATTTACCGGCAGCGCTCCTACCAGCGTGAACCGATCAGGGAGGTTTTTGAGGTGATTCATGAAAACATCGCGAAAGCTCTCGCCGAATGTCCTGGGAAAGAGATGGATCCTATATATGCCTATGAGAAAGTGCCTTATACCGGTGAAGTTTTTATCGGACATTTAAGGTATGGAACTTTCGGCCGGAACAATCTGGATACAGTTCATCCGGTAATGCGGGCCAATAACTGGAAATCGCGCAGCTTGGTTCTCGCGGGGAATTTTAACCTCACCAATGTTGACGAATTATACCAGTCACTGCTTCAAATCGGTCAGCATCCGGTAAATTATTCGGATACGGTGACTATCCTCGAGCGTGTGGGTCATTTTCTCGATGTGGAGGTGGAAACCTTGTATCGTAAATACAAAGCGGAGGGTTACGAAAAATCTCAGATTACCCCGCTGATCGCTGAAAATCTCGAGCTCTCGAAAATTCTGACCAGGGCCAGCAAGAAGTGGGATGGCGGGTATGTCATTACCGGCATGACCGGTCAGGGCGATTCATTCATCATGCGCGACCCTTGGGGAATCCGACCGGCATTCTGGTACCGCGATGAGGAAATTCTGGTGGCAGCATCAGAGCGCCCGGTTATCCAAACCGTATTTAATGTTTCTTCTGACCTCATTCAGGAAGTCAGCCCCGGTCATGCTATCATTGCCAAACGCAATGGCCTTATCAGCGATGTTGAGGTGAGAGATCCGCAGGAAAGAAAATCCTGCTCCTTTGAACGGATCTATTTTTCCAGGGGATCTGATAAAACCATTTACCAGGAGAGAAAAATGCTCGGCCGGTTATTGGTTCCCGAGATTCTGAATCAGGTGGATTATGATCTGGAGAATTCTGTATTCTCCTATATTCCTAATACCGCTGAGTCGGCCTTTTACGGGATGGTCGAAGGATTGCACGATCATGTGGCCCTCAAGAATAAAAAGAAAATTCTTGCGGGTGTTACCCCGGATGAACTGGAACAACTGCTCCGGCTTCGTCCGAGGGTTGAGAAAATTGCCATCAAGGATGCAAAATTACGAACCTTTATTACCCAGGACCAGGACCGCGACGACCTTGTCACTCACGTGTATGATATTACTTATGGAACAGTCAGAAAGGGCGTTGATAACCTCGTTGTGATCGATGATTCGATTGTGCGGGGTACTACCCTCAAGAAGAGTATCGTCAGGATTCTCGATCGTCTTGAGCCAAAGCGTATTGTTGTGGTTTCCTCCTCACCACAGATCCGGTATCCCGACTGTTATGGGATCGACATGGCCAAGCTGGGTGATTTCATCGCTTTCAAAGCAGCCATTGAGCTATTGAATGACAGGGGATTATGGGAGATAGTCCATCAGGTTTACCGGAAATGCAAAGCTGATCAGGGTAAGCCTAAGGAGGAAATCTGCAATCATGTTAAAGAAATATATGCTCCTTTCACATTTAAAGAGATTTCAGCCTGTATTGCCTCCATGATGCACTCTGGGAATATAAATGCCGAAATCCGGATTATCTACCAGACGGTTGAAAATCTTCATTTGGCTTGTCCGAATGATCTGGGCGACTGGTATTTCACCGGCGACTATCCGACACCCGGTGGGAATAAGGTTGCTAACCAGTCCTTTATCAATTACTACGAAGGGAAAAACCAGAGGGGGTACTAAAGGAAGGCTAAAGGCTCAAGGCTCAAGGCTCAAGGCTCAAGGCTCAAGGCTCAAGGCTCAAGGCTCAAGTAAGTTTGAAGTAAGACAAAAAATATCAAGATCAAAGCGTATTTTCAACCCTTTGGTCTTATAACTTATATCTCACTTTTAACTTACTTGAGCCTTGAGCCTTGAGCCTTGAGCCTTTTACTGTCCTTTCTTCAACTTCCTCGCCTGCCGGAGTCCTTCCCTGAACAGCTGCGGGTAACGGATACGTATATGCCTCAGTTTAAATGGGGTGATACGGAGCATATCGCGGATATAGGAAACGAAATGCCGGTGGGTTTTTTCATCGTAAATGTCAGATATTGTGATCAGAATGCCCGTTTCTTCAACCATTCCGAATTCATCGTTAATGCACGTTCCGAAGGTTTTCATGGTTGGCGAAAGGTTCATGTAGGAATTGATCAATGGTGGAATCCGCAATCCCAGTGACCGGATTTCCCTCGACAGAATCTTATAATCTTCTTCATAATTGCCGCTGTTGAAAACCTTCCCGAGCTCAACCAGATTTTCTATTTTCAGCAGTGGTTTCAGGGGAACGACCAGATTTTCGGGATCCGGAAAATATTTATTCAGGAAACTGAGGATCAGGTTCCTGCCATGGGGATCGTAATCCGGGTACATGGTTACCTTTCCGAAATAGTATCGGGCCTGATCGTACAGGAGACAAAGGGCGCCTAACCCGTCCCATAGATTATCGAGCGCATACATCCCTTTTCGCAGCTGGCGGGTCGACTGGTAAAGCGGTTGAACGAACGACCGGCCCAACTCGATGGTATAAGGCATATATTTCTTGAGGAATTGGGGTGTAAAATGGAAGAGGTGTGATGTTGACAGATGTTCCTCTGCTTTCTCTGAGCTGTCGATCCCTGAACAAACGAAATACCGGTAACCGCCAAGAATCTCCTTCTCTTTTGGATCCCATACAATCAACTGATAGTAAGGATTTTCGGACATATCATAATGGTCGATGTCGACCGGATCCCCGGTACCTCCCCCGGCTTCGCGGAAAGAAATTTCACGTAACCGGCCGATTTCCTGCATCAGGGATGGGCATTCATGAGAAGTAAAGGTAAATATCTGATTATGGCCATAATTCGTTTCACGTAAATACCTCTCAGGGGTTAATTCGGCCAGAAGTTTTTGCCGGCTGACACGGGGTGCGATCGGTTTCATAGGAATTTGTCTTCTGAGGGCCAAAGTTAAACAATCAAAGGTTCCTGCCCATCTCGTAAACCTGTTTTTTAACATCGGCAGCCCATTCTTCAGGGCTTTTGCTTGAGTTGAATGATCGCCAGTGTATTGGTTTGCCGAATTTAATGATCAGGTGCATTCCTTTTTGTTTAAACATCTCATTTGGAAGGTAAAGCATTTCGATATTATACCTGATACCCAGGAATTTTCTGAGATTTGCCAGACGGTAAAAGAAACCGGAAACGCGGCCGCTGATAAAAACGGGAATCACATCGCGCTCATGCAGGAATGATTTCTTGACAAAGGTGCTCTTCCAGTCAACATCCTCAATTTTGAACCATCGGCGGCGGCTGACCAGACCGGATGCAAAAAAGATGACCGGGTCGTTGCCTTCAAAAACCCTCCGCATCTCGGCTACATTATCCTTCGAATTTCCCCCATGCTTATTAACACCAATCATGAAAGTGCGCAATGGCTTGATGTTCATCAGCAAATCGTTGGATACGCTTTTGGGATTTGGCTGGATCTGTTCATATATCACCTTCACCAGGCACATTCCATCGACGCCGCCTAAAGGGTGATTTGCGGCAAATATGAGCCTCGAATTTTTTGGAACGTTCTCGGCTCCACGGACTTCAACCTTGATGTCCAGGTATTCAACGCACCGGTTGACGAATTCAATTCCATCAACTCCCTCATTCTGCCTGAGGAATTCATTGATTTCGTCCTGGTGGACAATTTTCTTCAGATAACGAATCAGGAATTTTGGGATCCTCTTGAGCAGGTTGGCGTCCTTGGATGCAAAAACCTTCTCAATATCAATTGGTTGGATTTTATTGTCGTTGGATTGGTCAGACATAATCAGTTTAATCTTTAGCTGATATAAAGGTACGAATTAACCTTAATGACCAATGGTCTGACCGGCTTTCGGGCAGGACGGGCCAAAAAGTTATCAACATAGGATAAAAATTGGTGTCAAAAATTGGGGGGAAGTGGGAAGATGTGTTTATTTTTACGCAAAATCAAAACGATTGATGTCTCGGTTCAAGGGCGATCATTATTGCAAGGTGGATTCAAAAGGCCGAATCCTGTTCCCGGCGAAGCTTAAAAAGCAGACACCGCCGGAGGCAGGTGAGGTTTTTGTAGGAAAGCTGAGCACTTTTGAGAAAAGCCTTGTGTTGTATCCCGAGAATGTATGGAATCGACTGGTGGATAGGACTTTAAGAAAATTAAATCCTTACAATGCGAAACATGATCTTTTTCGGCGAGATTTTTTCAGGGACGTAGTCGAGCTGGAATTTGATTCATCAGGCCGCATTTTATTGCCAAGGCGGTTCCTTGACATACTGAAGCTCATGCCTGGACAGGGTGGTGACGTGGTTCTGGCCGGACAAGGTGACCGGGTGGAGCTGATGTCAAAAGCCCAGTATCTCGCAACTGAGCTGAATAGCGATGAACGAAAGTCCCTGGGCCAAGAAGTAATGGGAGATTTTACGTGGGATGATGAAGACTAATGGTTGCAATCGATTACCACATACCTGTACTACTTCCAGAGAGCGTATCAGGACTGGCAATCAAGCCAGATGGGATCTATGTGGATCTTACCTATGGCGGTGGCGGACACTCTCGCGAAATCCTCAAACAAATCCGGAATGGAAAACTGATCGCTTTTGATCAGGACCCGGCAGTAAAAGAACGGCTGATCAGCGATAAACGATTCGAATTCGTCCAGCACAATTTTCGCTATTTCGCTAATTATCTGAAATATATGGGTTATGAGCAGGTCGATGGTATTCTGGCCGATCTGGGTGTTTCATCTGAACATCTGGATAATCCGGAACGGGGCTTTTCTTTCCGGTCTGATGCCGATCTCGATATGCGCATGAGCCCGGGACTGAAACAAACGGCAGCCGATATCCTTCAGCAGTCGGACGAACAGGAACTCAAGAGGATTTTCAGGGATTACGGTGAAGTGGCTAATCCGCAGCGGATTGCCCGCAGAATTGTTGAAACCCGCGATGTAAAACCAATTAAATCCACCTTTTCGTTGGCCGAATGCCTGCGACCGCTTTTCCCGGCTAACCGCGAAAATAAAATGATGGCACCCGTTTTTCAGGCTTTGCGGATTGCTGTTAATCAGGAAATCGAGAGCCTTCATGAAATGCTGGAACAAACTGCCAGCCATCTGAAACCAGGCGGACGGCTGGCTGTCATCAGCTATCATTCGCTCGAAGACCGGTTGGTGAAAAACTATATTAAAGGAGGAAATTCCGAAGGTGTCATCCATACTGATCTGTTTGGCAATACAATGACCCCATTCAAACCCCTAAACCGGAAAGTGATCGTTCCGGGCCCGGAAGAAATTGAACGCAACAGCAGGGCAAGAAGTGCCCGTCTCAGAATAGCAGAAAGAACAGAATATCAGGCTAATGTTTAAAAGGAATAAAAAAACGAACAAGGAATTCATTCCTACTAGGCAGGAGATTAAGGAGTCGTCGAAGTTCTCCATAAAGGACCTGCTGGGTGGCAATGTTTTGTCGAAAGAGGTTGTTATCCGCCAGATCCCGTTTCTGTTGTTCGTTACCATAGCCATCCTTTTATACATTTTCAATCAGTACCGGGGCGAAAACGTTATGCGCCAGATCATGTCGCTGGAGAAACGGGTTCGCGAAATGCGCGCTGAATCGGTATCGGCAGCCTTCGATCTCCAGGAACTGAGCAAGCAATCGGAGGTAACCCGCATGGTTACTGAACAGGGATTGCCATTACTGGAAGCCAAAACACCTCCCTATAAAATTGTAATGAACGAATAAATCCGTGGAGATAAAAAAATCCATATTATCACGGATTGGAGTGGTTTACGTTGTAACCTTCCTGGTTGCACTTGCCATTCTGGGACAGGTATTATATATCCAGATGGTGAGCGGTGAAACGCTGAGAGCTGAGGCTGAATCAGTCAGCGAAACTCACCGGGTGATTTCGTCCAGCCGCGGCAACATTCTGGCTCGCGATGAAAGCGCACTGGCCAGCTCTCTGCCACGGTATGATGTGGCCATGGATCCAAATAGTTCGGGGATGGATCAAACCTTATTAGATAAATATTTGCCTGACCTGGCTGCCGGTTTAAGCAGGATGTTCCCCGAAAAAACGGCTGCTCAGTATATTCAAATCATCCGGAAAGCCCGCAGCGAACGCAAACAATATGTTCTGCTTCATAAGGACGCTTCATTCGATGAAGCACGCATGATCCAAACGCTTCCATTGTTTAAACTGGGTCAATACAAAGGCGGACTGATACTCAACCCGGTCAGTAAACGTGAAAAGCCCTACCAGTTGCTGGCCAGCAGAACCATCGGGTATGTCAGCGAGGGCGAAACGGTAGTGGGCATCGAAGGTTCGTTTGACTATTTCCTTAAAGGCACCGATGGAAGGCGATTGGAACAACGACTCGGCGGTGGCACCTGGATGCCTCTCAATACCGAAAATGAGATTGAACCGGTTGACGGCCTCGATGTCGTCACTACCCTGGATGTGAATTATCAGGATGTCGCCGAAACAGCCCTGCATGATTGCCTGATAACCTATCAGGCAGAGTATGGCTGCGCTGTCCTGATGGAAGTGAGTACCGGTGAGATTTTGGCCATGGCCAATCTTGGACTGGCTGACGACGGAAACTACTATGAGATAAAGAATTACGCTATAAATGAATGTCTCGAACCGGGATCAACCTTCAAGGTCCCTTCCATCATGGCCGCCCTCGAAGATGGATATGTTAAACCGACAGATACTATTCAAACCTATGGTGGTAAATTCTCGCTTCATAATCAGCCTATTATGGATGCACATACGGGTGGTTTCGGGTTGCTCACCGTTCAAGAGGTCGTCGAAAAATCCTCTAACATCGGGATGGCCAGGATCATTGATAAATATTATAGTGCAAATCCGGAGCATTTTCTGGAACGCATATACGGAATGGGAATCAATAAACCACTGAACCTCGAAATCGAAGGGGGCCAGGATCCGCGGATAAAGACCCCTGCAAGCAAAACCTGGTCGGTAGCAACGGTTACCTGGATGGCTTTTGGGTACGAGGTGGAATTAACTCCCCTCCAGATTCTGACTTTCTATAATGCCATTGCCAACAACGGAACAATGGTCAAACCCAGATTGGTCAAATGCCTTAAATCTCATAGCCAGATTGTAAAATCCTATAAGACAGAAGTGCTGAAACCTTCTATCTGTTCAAAGGAAACACTGACCATAGTGAAAAGTATGCTTGAGGGTGCAGTTACCGATGGTACCGCCAAAAACCTGAAGAATGACCTCTATCCGATAGCCGGGAAAACAGGTACTGCTGTAATTTCCCAGGGAGCGAAAGGATACAAGAATGAAGGAGGAAGAAAAGATTACCGGGCTTCCTTTGTAGGCTATTTTCCGGCCGATAATCCCAGGTATAGCTGTATAGTGGTTGTTTCAAGGCCGACAGGTCCGTCCTATTACGGGGCTGTAGTTTCCGGCTCGGTATTTAAAGCGATATCCGATAAGGTCTTCGCTACGAACCTGGAAATGCAGAAAAATCTCACAGCCTCAAAAGATACATCGCTGGAAAGGATACCGGTGGTTTCCCCAGGCGATTGGTCAGATGCCAGTAAATTGCTGAAAAATCTGAATATCCTGGTCAGCGGCGGAAAACCGGCTCTTGTTTGGGCCCAGGTGATGCGCGATGGAGACAGGCTGCATGCAGAACCGGTTAATCAGAATGACTCCCTATTGCCAAGCTTTATAGGAATGGGTCTCAAAGATGTGCTTCCTGTCCTGGAAAACATGGGCTACAAGGTTAAAATCAAAGGATCAGGAAGGATCATCTCACAATCACCGCCAGCGGGAACATCACGCGATTCGGTGGGTATCATTGAATTTCAACTCGCTGCCTTATGAAAAAGTTCAGCGAACTTATCGGAAATATCAGATTAGTTGAACTCATCGGAGACCCGGAAGTCATGATCACCGGACTTACCCTTAATTCAAAGGAAGTTGCCCCCGGTATGCTGTTCGCTGCAATACGGGGTACCCACACCGATGGCCACAAATATATTGCTCAGGCTATTGAACAAGGTGCAACGGCGATCCTGTGTGAACAATTACCTTCATTTGATACCGGAAAAACCTTGATGGTCCAGGTGGAAAATGTAGGTCGATCGATCGGACCATTGGCTTCGGCCTATTTCGATCATCCATCGGAATCGCTTAAAGTAGTAGGTGTTACCGGAACAAATGGAAAAACAACCATTGCCACGCTCCTATATAAACTGTTTGAAAATTTGGGCTATCCATCAGGACTTATTTCCACGATTCGTGTTTGTACCCATCTTGATTCAACGGATGCCACGCGTACTACCCCTGATGCCATAACTTTTCAGCGCTATCTGGCCGATATGGTTAAGGCCGGGTGCCACTATGTTTTTGTGGAGGTTTCCTCCCATGCCATGGATCAGCATAGGGTGGAGGGAGTCAGATTTGCCGGCGGCATTTTTACCAATCTTACCCGAGATCATCTGGATTATCATATTGATTTTCAGTCCTATCTGAAAGCTAAGAAATCATTTTTTGATCAGCTTGGTAGCCAGGCATTTGCACTTACAAATAGGGAGGACCGGAATGGCATGGTGATGTTTCAGAATTGTATAGCACGTAAGTATTCTTACACCACCAGGGGCTCTGCAGATTTTGAGGGACGGATGATTGAGCAGCATATAGACGGAATGTTGGTTTCCTTCGACTCTAAAGAGGTTTGGATACGGTTTATCGGACGGTACAATGTATCCAATCTGCTGGCTGTATACAGTACTGCCAGGTTGCTCGGGCAGGATCAAACCGATATTCTGACTCAGCTGAGCCGGCTGGAACCCGTTGAAGGAAGGCTTGAAACGATTCTCCTGGGCAATGAAAGAATCGGAATCGTGGATTATGCACATACCCCTGATGCCCTGGAAAATGTTTTGACCACCCTGGTGGAACTGAAAAAGGAAGATACCCGGATTATCACCGTATTCGGAGCAGGCGGCGACCGCGACCGCGGGAAACGGCCGTTGATGGCTGAAGTTGCCTGCCGGTTGAGCGATCAGGTTATCATTACTTCGGATAACCCGAGAACAGAAGACCCAGAAAAAATCCTCGACGATGTCCGGAAGGGTATTCCGGCAGGAACTGAAGCCCGGGTGCTGAGCATTACTAACCGCCATGAGGCCATAAAAACCGCCGTTGCCCTCGCACGCAAAGGTGATATTGTCCTGTTGGCGGGTAAAGGCCATGAAACCTACCAGGAAATCAATGGGGTGAAGAACCACTTTGATGACCGCGAAGAACTTGCAAACCTCAGTTCCCTGAAACCCTGAAACCCTGAAACTATGCTCTACTTCCTCTTCACCTGGCTTGATCGTTATAACCTCGCAGGGGCGGGCTTGTTCCAGTACATCTCGTTTCGGTCTGCCATGGCGCTAATTACGGCATTGATCGTATCGATGCTGTTCGGGAAACGGATCATCAATTACCTCCGGGCTAAACAGGTGGGTGAGTCGGTGCGGGATCTGGGTCTCGATCGACAGATGCAAAAGACCGGTACCCCCACCATGGGAGGAATCATCATTCTGGCAGCGATCCTGTTGCCAACCTTGCTCTTCGCAAAATTGAATAACATCTATATCATCCTGATGCTTTTAACGACAACATGGCTGGGGTTGATAGGCTTTTTGGATGATTATATCAAAGTATTTAAAAAAAATAAGTCTGGATTAGCCGCCCGCTTCAAGATTGTAGGCCAGGTGAGCCTGGGTTTGATTGTTGGCCTGATCATGTTCTTTCAGAAAGACGTTGTTGTGGGTGATAAAATTCCGGTTAAAACTGCTGATATTACTGTTAAAGATAGCGTTTTAAACATAAGGGTGGGGGATAAGGATGGGCTGACTTATAAATATGTTGAGAGCAGGGGACCCACCACCACCATCCCGTTTGTTAAAAACAATGAATTTAATTACCAATGGCTGGTGAGCTGGATGGGCGAAAATGGTATCCGCTGGACCTGGGCCGTATTCGTTTTAGCAGTCATCCTGATCCTGACATTCATCAGCAACGGTGCCAATTTAACAGATGGACTGGATGGCCTGGCAACGGGATCATCAGCGATTATGGGAGCAACACTCGGCATTCTGGCTTATGTGTCGGGGAACTATGAACTCGCACATTATCTGAATATTATGTATATCCCCTACTCAGGGGAACTCGCCGTATTTGTATCGGCCTTTATCGGAGCAACCGTAGGATTCCTCTGGTACAATTCATACCCTGCCCAGGTTTTTATGGGAGATACCGGAAGCCTTGCCCTGGGGGGGATCATTGCCGTTTTTGCGATACTCATCCGGAAGGAACTTTTTATTCCGATCCTCTGCGGGGTGTTCCTGGTCGAAAATGTTTCCGTGATGATGCAGGTGGGTTGGTTCAAGTATACACGCAAACGCTTTGGAGTGGGCAGGAGAATTTTCCTGATGGCTCCGCTGCATCACCATTTTCAGAAGAAGGGTTATGCCGAGCCTAAGATTGTTATACGATTCCTGATTATCGGCCTCCTGCTCGCAGTAATCACAGTAGTAACCCTAAAAATCAGATAGTCTTGGCAGAGAAGATCGTCATATTGGGGGCTGGTGAAAGCGGTGTGGGATCAGCAATCCTGGCCCGAAAGGCAGGATTTTCTGTGCTGGTATCGGATGCCGGAAAGATCAAGCCCGATTACAAACAGACTTTGCTGGATATGGATGTTGAATTTGAGGAAGGCGGTCATACCGAATCCCGGATTTTGGAAGCGAATACAGTGATCAAGAGCCCGGGTATTCCCGACAAAGTACCGCTGATCAAGTTGTTGCATGAAAAAGGAGTACCAGTTATCTCAGAACTGGAATTTGCGGCCAGGTATTCACATGCTAAACGCATCTGTATAACCGGCAGTAACGGAAAAACCACCACCGCATTGATGACTTACCACATACTGAAAGAGGCAGGTCTTAATGTCGGATTGGCCGGCAACATTGGTCAAAGCTTTGCCCGCCAGGTGGCTGAACAGGATTTTGATTATTATGTTCTCGAAGTTTCGAGTTTTCAACTCGACGGGATGTATGATTTCAGGGCGGATATCGCTATCCTGATGAATATTACGCCGGATCATCTCGACAGGTACGGGTATAATTTCCAGAATTATATCGATAGTAAATTCCGGATTATCCGGAATATGAGGCCCGAGGATCATTTTATCTTCTGCGGAGATGACCCGGTTATCCGGCAGGAAATGGCCAAACATCAGATTCTGCCCCGGAAATTACCCTTTGGATTTGATCAGATCTATAACCCGGGCGCCTGGGTGGAAGGCGATGAACTAAACATTGTCATTAATAATAATCCTTTCAATATGTCAATATTTGATCTTTCAATGCAAGGAAAGCACAATGCTTACAATTCCATGGCATCCGGAATTGCATCGCGCGTGCTTGACATCCGAAAAGAAGCAATCCGTGAATGCCTGACCGACTTTCAGGGAGTCGAGCATCGCCTTGAATCGGTTATCAAGGTACACGGCATTGAATTCATCAATGATTCAAAGGCCACCAATGTTAATTCCACCTGGTATGCAATGGAATCGATGAAAGGCAAGGTCGTCTGGATTGTTGGGGGGGTTGATAAGGGTAACGATTATTCGATACTCCATCCGCTGGTCCGCGAAAAGGTTAAATCCATCGTTTGTCTGGGCAGAGACAATTCCAAAATCCACCAATCGTTCGATGATCTGATCGATACCGTGGTTGATGCGGATAATATGGAGGAGGCCGTTCGTACCGCATATTACCTGGCCGAAGAGGGGAATATTGTGCTGCTTTCGCCTTGCTGCGCCAGTTTTGATCTTTTTGAAAACTATGAAGATCGCGGACGGCAATTCAAAAACGCCGTTCGTAACCTCTGATTCATCAATTCTAAATAATCAATCGTACATGCGCAACATCCTGCAACTGTTTAAAGGCGATCGCGTGATCTGGGTGTTAATGGTATTTCTGACTATCTATTCAGGAATAGCGGTGGCCAGTTCGGTTGCAGCCCTGGCTTATCGCGACGGTGGGAATGTTACCATGCATATCGTCCGGCATGTTGGTTTCCTTGTTGTAGGTTGGTTTATCATTTATATAATCCATAAAGTTCCATATAAATATTACAGCAGTTTAGCCAATTTGATTTTGGCGATCGCTGTTATCCTCCTGATTTATACGCTTGCTTTCGGCGTACATCTGAATGAAGCAACACGGTCGGTGAGAATTCCCGGCACCGGCATAACTTTTCAAAGTTCCGATTTTGCGAAAATAGCCCTGATTATTTTTGTGGCACGCTTTCTCAGTCGGAACCAGACTGAAATACAGGATTTTAAGAAAGGATTTTTGCCTGTATTGCTGGTCATCGGCCTGGTTTGTGCTTTAATCCTGCCTGAAAATTTTTCGACTGCCTTTATTCTGTTCGCTACCAGCCTGGTTTTACTTTTTATCGGCCGGGTAAAGGTTAAATATCTTTTAGGCCTGGTGGGAGCAGGTATCCTGCTTCTTACGATTTTTGTCATCATCGGAAAGGTCACCGGTGCCAGTATTCGCGAGGAGACCTGGCAAAACCGCATAGAACAGCATTTCTCAAAAGATTCTAATCCCGAGGAAAAATTTCAGTCGGATAAAGCCAAAATTGCTATCGCCAACGGAGGAATGTTCGGAAAATTCGCTGGACACAGTACTCAGCGCCGTTCCCTTCCTCAGGCATATTCCGACTTTATTTTCGCGATAGTCATTGAAGAATACGGTTTCCTGTTCGGGGCTTTTCCCCTGGTGTTTATCTACCTGATCTTACTTTACCGGGCGGGGGTGATCGTCAGAAAATGCGACCGCACATTCCCTGCTTTTCTGGTAATAGGATTGATGATAGGCCTGGTGATGCAGGCAATGGTTAATATGGGGGTGTCGTCAGGATTGTTGCCGGTAACCGGCCAGCCATTGCCCTGGGTCAGCCGCGGAGGGACTTCGATCCTCTTTATGGCGCTTTCGATGGGAATAATCCTTGGAGTCAGCAGATCAGTAGAAGAGGAGGCTTCAGTTGAAGAAGAATAGACCATATCGGATCATCCTGAGCGGCGGAGGCACCGGCGGGCATATATTTCCCGCTATTGCAATTGCCAATGAACTCAGGGCGCTGGACCCTTCGGTGGAGATTCTTTTTGTGGGTGCATCAGGTAAAATGGAGATGGATAAGGTTCCCCGTGCAGGATATAAAATCATCGGATTGCCGGTATCGGCCTTCCACCGGAGATTGTCGGTTAAAAACCTGATGTTTCCCTTCCGCTTACTGGTGAGCATGATTAAAGCAGCAAAGTTAATCAGGGAATTTAAACCCGATCTGGTCATCGGAACCGGTGGGTTCGCGAGTGGTCCGGTTTTACGTGTGGCAGCAAGGAAAAGCATCTCCACCCTGATTCAGGAGCAGAACTCATTTCCGGGAATAACAAACCGGTTGCTTTCACAAAAGGTTAGCCGGATCTGCGTGGCCTACCCCGGGATGGATCGCTATTTCCCGTCGGAAAAAATTGTGCTGACCGGAAATCCGGTTCGCACAGATCTCCGGATCCCGGAAAACCGGATACATGAAGCACGAACCTGGTTCAACATAAACAGCGACCTGCCTGTGATCCTGATTTTCGGCGGAAGTCAGGGTGCGAGGACCATTAATCATAGTCTTTTCTCACATATCGACAAACTGGCCCATTCTCCCGTTGAGATTTTATGGCAGGCGGGCACCCCATTCTTCAATACCGCCAAAGGAGCCGCTGATGCTTGTGGTACCGGCAATATCAGGGTTTTAGAGTTTATTCATGAGATGAATTTCGCTTATGCTCTTGCCAGTCTCGTGGTCTGCCGTTCCGGAGCTATTACCTTATCGGAGCTGGCTTTGCTTGGCAAACCGGCCATCCTGATCCCTCTACACAGTGCCGCAGAAAATCACCAGTCAAAAAATGCCCGCGCATACGTGGATGCCGGCGCAGCAATGCTGATTACTGATACTGAGGCTCCTGATCAGCTTGTTGATAACATGCTTGCACTCATCAATGACAAGGCCCGGCTCACTTCGATGTCCAACCAAATGATCCGGTTCGCAAAACCCAACGCAGTGAATGAAATTGCCAAACAAGCCTTCAACCTCTTAACTCACAACTCATAACTCTAAACTCTTAACTCTCTATGTTACTTGACCGCATACAACGTGTTTATTTCCTCGGAATAGGGGGCATCGGAATGAGCTCCCTGGCGCGGTTCTTCCGCAGTCGCGGTATTGCTGTTGCCGGATATGACCGGACTCAAACACCATTAACGCGGGCGCTCGAATCCGAAGGCATCAATATACATTATGAAGACAATCCGGAACAAATCCCGTTTGCCATTCAGAAACATCCGTCGGAACCGGAGACGCTGATCATATACACTCCGGCGATACCAAAGGATATGCTGGAACTGAACTATTTTATTGACAACGGATATCTGCTTCATAAAAGATCTGAAATACTGGGACTGATCACGCGAAACTACGATAGCCTCGCCGTTGCCGGAACACACGGGAAGTCAACTGTTACAGCCATGATTGCTCAGATCCTGATTGAATCTGGTGAGGGTTGCACTGCTTTTCTGGGTGCAATCAGCAAGAGCATGAACAGCAATCTGGTGCTTTCTGATCTGTCGCGATGGGCGGTTGTTGAGGCCGATGAGTTCGACCGGTCGTTCCTGCAGCTCGATCCCTTTATGGCCTGCATAACGTCGATGGATCCCGATCACTTGGATATTTATGGGGATTATGAGACGCTTGTAAAAGGATATACGGATTTTGTTAACCGGGTAAAACCGCAATCAAAATTGCTGATTAAGCAAGGATTACACCTTCAGCCTGATTCCGCACGGAAGCAGAAAGTATTGACTTATAGTCTAGATAGCGTGGATTCTGATTATCATGCCCGGAATATCCGGCAGGTTGAACTGGGTTACCGTTTTGATCTGGTAACCCCGGACGGAATGGTTAAAGATTTACTCACGCATATACCGGGTATTACAAACGTTGAAAATGCGGTGGCTGCAGCGGCTCTCACACTGATGGCCGGAATCAGTGAGGATGGAATTCGTAAGGGAATTGAGGCATTTGCAGGACTGGTGAGAAGGTTCGATGTCAGGTTCAACAAGAGCGGAGTCGTTTACATCGACGATTATGCTCATCATCCAAATGAAATAAATGCATTGATCCGCTCCATACGGCTGCTCTTTCCCGATCGTAAAATAACCGGGATATTCCAGCCGCACTTATATTCAAGAACACGCGATTTTGCCGGCGGATTTGCTGAATCACTTGGAAAACTGGATGAACTGATCCTGCTCGACCTTTACCCGGCCCGCGAAAAGCCTATCCCGGGTGTTGATTCGAAAACGATATTCGACCGGGTAGAGCTGAAAGCTAAGCGGTTGTGCGCTAAGAAGGATCTGATTAAAACTCTTGAATCGGTCCAGCCTGAGATTCTGTTGACCATCGGTGCCGGAGATATCGACCAACTGTGCGGTCCTATCATTAAATACCTGGAAGAGCATGTGGCGTAAGATGTTAAATATTGCTTCATGGCTTATACTGGCCGCCTATCTGGGTGTCAGCCTTTGGTTTACTGAACAGCGGATGAGTCAGCTAACCTTTCATGGGGTGATAGTAACCATAGCTGACAGCCTCGAAAGGCATTTTATTTCTCCTGCTGAAGTAACAGAGATTCTGGCAAAACAGGGGATCCGGACCACCGGCAATAAACTGGCTGATCTGAACCGTGACCAGGTAAAAAATACGATAAAAACGCTATCAGGGATTAAAGATGCAATGGTTTACAGCACCCCCGACGGAACACTCTATATCCAGGTTTGGCAGCGGACACCAGTCATGAGGTTTATCAGCCCGTTTACCTCTTTTTATATCGACTCTGAAGGTAAAGAGATGGCCTTATCTAACAATTACTCTGCCCGGGTTTTGATGGTTACAGGATCAGGTGATAAGAAATTTCTGAAAGACAGTTTGTTTCAGGTTGTTAAAACGATCCGTGATCAGGCTTTTTTTGATGCCCTGATCGAGGAGATAAACATTAATCCCGATCATACTCTCGAGATCATCCCGAGAGTGGGCGATCAGCGGATATTTTTCGGAGATGCAGGAAACTATGAGTGGAAACTGACAAAACTGAAAGTTTTTTATGAAAAGGGATTGCCGAATGTGGGCTGGGGTCGCTATTCGAGGATCGATCTGAGATATAGTAATCAGGTGGTGGCAAAGAAATGGTCCGATGAAGAACGGCAGAGCAGGGACTCGCTCTGGTCTGCCAGGGATACAGCTGCAGTTAAGAAACCGAAAAGAACAGTTTGATAAGAATATATGGCAAAAAAGGAGTTTATATCAGCGATTGACATTGGAACGACCAAGATCGTTGCCTTGATCGCACGCAAAACCGAGGATGGCAAGTTCGAGATTTTGGGGTTGGGCAATGCCCCATCGAGCGGTGTAAAACGAGGTGTTGTCGTACATATTGATGAAACGGTAAGCGCTCTGGAGCTGGCAAAACAGCAGGCCGAGGAACAGTCAGGCTACCGCATGGGTGAAGTATACGTGGGCATTGCCGGCCAGCATATTAAGAGCATGAAGAACCGCAACTCCAAATATCTCGATAACGAGGAAATTACCCAGGAGGATGTAAACTATCTGCATGACCAGATGGCTCGCACTCCCCTGGAACCGGGCGAAGAGATTCTTCATGTGATCCCGCAGAGTTATATCGTTGATTCTGAAACCGATGTAAGTAAACCGGTGGGGATGTCAGGAAGGATGCTGGAAGCCAATTTTCATCTGGTGATCGGGAAAGTAGCCTCAGCCCGGAATATTTCAAAATGTATTGAACGGGTTGAGCTGAAGGTTAAAAAGATGATTCTTGAACCTTTAGCTTCGGCCACTGCCGTACTAACCGCCGATGAGCGTGAAGCGGGCGTGGTGCTGATAGATATCGGAGGCGGAACCACTGATGTGGCTGTCTACTATAACGATGTTGTGAGGCACACTGCCGTTATTCCTTTTGGCGGCAATGTGATCACCAATGATATAAAGGAAGGATGTTCAATCCTGCTGCGGCAGGCCGAATCGCTTAAGATCCAGTTTGGTTCAGCCATGGGAGATACCGCTGCCGACGATAAGGTAGTGACCATCCCAGGCATCAGCGGCAGGGATGCCCGCGAAATCTCTTTCAAAAACCTGGCCTATATCATTCAGGCCCGTATGGAGGAGATCCTGGATGCTGTGAGCTTTGAAATTGAGAATTCAGGCTATGCCGAAAAGGTAAGTGCCGGAATTGTAATTACTGGTGGAGGTGCCATGCTGAAAGGATTACCTCAGTTGATCAAATTTAAAACAGGATATGATGTGCGTGTGGGCTATCCTAATCAGTTCCTGGTTCCCGAATCGGATGAGAACATCACCCAGCCCCAGTATGCCACCGGCATCGGCCTTATTATTGAAGGCTCTTTCGGCGGCGCAACTTCCGCATCACGTCAGGGTTTTTCTTTCCGGAGAAAACCGCAAAACAGCCCCCTGAAGGACAAAATTCATAAAGGATGGCTCAGTTTTTTCAATGATGATAGTAATCGGTTTTAACCAATAAATCTCACCACATGTTTGAGGATGTTTATCAATTTGAAATGCCCCGGGAACCTAAATCGATCATAAAGGTGATCGGGGTAGGCGGCGGCGGAAGCAATGCCGTTAATCATATGTATCAACAGGGAATCCGGGGTGTTGAATTTGTGATTTGCAACACCGACAATCAGGCTTTACAAACCAGCCCGATTCCCAATAAGGTACAATTGGGCAAAACACTCACCTACGGTCGGGGAGCCGGTAATGAACCGGAAAAAGGCCGCGATTCGGCTCTGGAAAATATCGAGGATATACGGAGATTGCTCGGCGATGACACCAAGATGGTATTCCTGACTGCCGGCATGGGCGGTGGAACAGGAACCGGCGCTGCTCCCGTAATCGCCGAAGCAGCTACCGAACTGGGTATCCTCACCGTTGGCATCGTTACCCTGCCTTTCTCGTTTGAAGGACAAAAGCGGTGGACCCAGGCGGTGGAAGGGATCCGAAATTTGAAGGATTACGTTGATGCCCTGCTGGTCATCCATAACGACCGGCTTAGGGATATTTACGGCGATCAGAAGCTTTCAATAGCCTTTGGCTATGCCGATAATGTGCTCGCAATGGCAGCCAAAGGAATTGCAGAAATCATCACGGTTCATGGATATGTCAATGTTGACTTTGCCGATGTGCGCACTGTTATGGAACGAAGCGGTGTGGCAATCATGGGATCAGGTATTGCCGAAGGGGAAAACAGGGCTTATGAAGCGATCAGCAAAGCGCTTATATCTCCGCTCCTGAACAACAATAACCTTAAAGGTGCACGGAATATCCTGCTGAATATCACATCAGGAAAGCAGGAAGTTCTGATGGATGAGATTACCGAAATCATGGATTTCATCCAGCACTGCACGCAGATACAATCGGATATCATCTGGGGAAATACATATGATGAGTCTCTCGGGAATGCCCTGAGTGTAACCATCGTAGCTACGGGTCTGGAATCGGAGATCGGTTTGGGAGAAATGAAACCCGACTTTATACAGAAAAACTATCCGCTGCGGCCGGAAAGTGAATATCATCATCTTCCTAAAGACCTTTTCGCACCTATGCAGACCCCTGATCAGGTACCGATGGAGGTAGATGGTGTGACCAGGGACGGGAACAATCAGCAGATGGTGGCTGAAGAGGAAACCGGAAAGCGAACCAAAAGGGAAAAAACCAGGCGCCCGGCCCGCCAGAGTGCAATCACCAAATTTGTGGGATCCTTATTTGACGACAAGGATGATCAATTAGTCTAGACTTAACATCAGTAATATTTAACAACATGTTTGACGATCTGGTCGATTTCAACCTGCCCTTCAACGCAAATCCCATTATTTCCGTAATCGGAGTGGGTGGAGGCGGGTGCAATGCCGTTAACCGTATGTACCTTGAAGGTATCAAGGATGTCGATTTCATGGTGGCCAATACCGATTCACAAGCCCTCAATGCCAGTCCGGTTGAGAAAAAAATCCAGCTGGGTGCTACCCTCACCGAAGGCCGCGGGGCGGGGAAAAGATCCGATGTCGGGGAACAGGCAGCCATTGAGAGCATCAATGAGATAACCGATATTCTGCAAGGTCAGACCCGGATGGTGTTTATTGTTGCCGGAATGGGTAAGGGCACCGGAACCGGAGCGGCACCGGTGATCGCCAGGGCATGCAGGGATTTGAATATTCTGACTGTTGGCGTCATTACGCTGCCATTTATCATCGAGGGGCCTTCACGTCAATTTCAGGCATTACAGGGAATTAACCGTCTGAAGGACGATGTGGATGCCCTGTTGATCATCCATAATGAAAAACTCCGCGAAATCTATGGAAACCTTTCCCTCGGAGAAGCTTTCAAAAAGGCTGATGATATCCTTCTGCTCGCCGTTAAAGGCATTGCCGAGATCATTACCGTTCACGGATATATTAACGTCGACTTTGCCGATGTGATATCGGTTATGACCAAGGGAGGCATTGCCTTTATGGGATCCGCAACCGCCCGCGGTTTCGACCGCGCCCGCAAGGTGATCGACGAAACCATCAATTCACCGCTTCTCTACAGCAATGATATTCGCGGTGCCAGCCGCATATTGCTTAATATCACATCCGGACAGGATGAGATCACCGTGGATGAAGTCGGAATAATAACCGATGCCATTATGGCCCGGGT
Organism: Porphyromonadaceae bacterium; assembly: GCA_007280905.1. Classification (GTDB taxonomy): domain Bacteria; phylum Bacteroidota; class Bacteroidia; order Bacteroidales; family UBA12481; genus UBA12481. The sequence goes on from QYQM01000002.1 coordinate 22,034, forward strand.
GGGGGTATCCGTTAATGTAATATGGGGTACCTGTTCCGATGATTCACTCACAGATGAAATCCGTATAACATTGGTTGCCACGGGATTCAGGGAGGATATGATCCCGGAGTGGCTCAGCCTTACCCCTCCGAAAAAGGAGGTCATTAACCTCGATAAATTCAGGCCTGTTATGTTGGCACCCATGATTGAAAAGGTGGAACACCCGCTCAGGGAGGAAATGATTTCTGAGGTTATCATACCGGAAACACCCGAGATTTTATCTCCTGTGATGGATCAGGATCTCAAAGTGGTTCACCGCGAGCCCACCAAGGATTCCATTCATTATGACCATCCTGCTCCTGTAGCTCCTGCCGAAGATCCGGCCAAGGTGGCCCGGCTGAAAGAGCTTAATTACCACAATCTTTCCAATCCGGATATTATCGATGAAGTAGAAAGAATACCCGCTTATAAAAGAAAAAAAGTACCCATCCAGGAGAAAATGTTTTTTGAAGATGATCAGCAATCAAGATATACCATGGGAACTGATGCCAAGCTCAGATCGAATAATTCGTTCCTGTTTGATGCAGTAGATTAGGATTAAATGCTGAGGAACGATTTAGATATCAAGTTTTTACGGGAAGATCCCGAAAAATTGCTAATCAGGTATCAACCCATTATCCGGATGATAGTAAAGAACCTTGCCTTTCAGGGATACCTCCCGAAAAGGGACATCAATGATTTGATCCAGGACGTTAACCGCAAGCTGATAGAACGCCTGCCACGGATACGTGATCAATACAATTATAAAAGCCAGTTTAGAACCTACTTTTCAGTTATTATCCGTAACTTCTGCCTCGAAGAGTTCCGGAAGGTGAGATTTGTAGCTGAACCGCAATCGGAAATATATGAACAAACTGCAGCTGAAACTTCAACTGATCAACTGGTTATCCGCCAGGAATACGAACGGTTACACCGGGCATTGCGTATGTTCGGTCGCGAAAGGCCGGCTGTTTGGATCGTGCTGCGATGTTTTGCCGATTTGCCGGTTACTCCGGATGAGTTTTCAGGATATGATCTTGACCCTGGTGCTGATATCCGCATCCAGCTGGCCACACAGGTGAATGATACCATTCAGTTGCAGAAAAGGGAGAAGATGGAGGTTCTTAGCGCTGTTTTTAATCATCTTGACCGAAAGCCGCGAACAGCCGATGCCCTCCGGAAATGGTCGTCGAGCCGTTTGGATGAGCTCGTTATCCTGATGAATGGAAAGCCACCCAGATCGGCCTATACGGTTGAGATTTTATATATTTTGATAGAAAAAGCTGAATTTCTTGAAAATAATGACTAAATTTTTTCCATCCGACGGTAAATTTATCGTCTATATAACCGGATGAAAGAGACAGATAAATATCAGAACAGCAGCAACAATTCGGAGCATCTGGATGATAATGAGTTAGCCCAATATGCTGAATATCTGCGCCATGAAGCCGGCCAGATTCCGGGCAAACTGATCGATCATGTGGCATCGTGCGGCTATTGCCGTGCTGAGCTTATGGCCATAACGGACCTGCTTGACACCCTGCCTGATGTGGCCGAAGAACCCACAAATTCCGTTGTCGGTTATCCGTTATCGGTTGCCGGGCGTCAGCGATCCGCCAAATTAATATGGTTACGCACAACCGCTGCCATCGCTGCCATCTTCTTTCTCGCCTGGATTGTACAGCGATTGCTCCCCGACCGCCCCATGAACGAACCCGTGGCCACCAACACCGTCAAGGATTCAACTTCCATTAAGGATACCCTGATCACTAACCCACTAACCACTAATTCTCTAACTGAAAACTCCCGAACCGATAACCCTTCCACCAAAGGAGCAAAGCTCGCCGACACGGTTCGTTACGCAGCAGCTTACATTCCCAATCCCGCGTACGAGAACCTGGTGGGCGCAAAGTACCGTTCAGGCAGCGATCCGAAGGTGGTGGGCCCTAATCCCGGAAAGGTTTTTGCCCCGGGCGACACATTGAAAATATCCTGGGTCCCCGACCCTGAAGATGAATATCTTTTGGTCATTTTAGATAATAAGGCCAACCCGGTCAAAGAAATAAAGACCGGAGCAGAGGCGCTTCTGGCTTGGAAAATCGATTTGAAACCCGGGTTGTATTACTGGAAATTATTAGGAAAAGAGGAAATGTGGAAAGTAGGGAAGATGAAGATAATTGGCTCCGCTGCGCGTCGCTAATCATGAAGGAGATCATGAATAACCCAGACTTCAGTCTGGGGGTCTTTGCTGATAACTTATATATGAAGAACCTGGTAATTTTAACTGGCGCGGGGATGAGCGCGGAAAGCGGACTGAAGACTTTTCGTGAGATGGGTGGATTGTGGGAGGAGTATGATATTTCTGAAGTGGCAACACCGGAAGCCTGGAAAAGAAATCCCGAATTGGTTTTAAGGTTTTACAACGAGCGCAGAAAGGCACTGTTAGGAGCTTTGCCAAATGCCGGGCATTATGGACTGGTTGAACTGGAGAAATATTTCCACGTGAGGATTATCACGCAGAATGTGGACGACCTGCACGAAAGGGCAGGCAGTACTAATATCCTCCATCTGCACGGGGAACTGAAGAAGTCACGCAGTACCATTGATCCCCGGTTGGTTTATGATATCGACGGCTGGGAGTTAAACTGGGGTGACCTGTGCGAAAAGGGTTCACAACTCCGTCCGCACATAGTATGGTTCGGCGAAGCAGTTCCGAATATCGAAATTGCTATTCAGGATGCAGAACAGGCTGATATATTTGTGATTATCGGCACCAGTATGCAGGTATACCCGGCCGCAGGACTTATAGATTATGTACCCCGCAATGTGCCGGTTTACCTGATTGATCCCAATGAAACTGCAGTAGGGAGCGAACGGCATGTTGAAATCATTCGGATGAAAGCAGGAGAGGGGGTGGCTCAATTTATAAGAATGGCACGCGGATGACGCGGATGCTGCGCAGGAGTCTTCGCTGGGACACCCCCCCAGGTTGAAACCTGGGGTTATTCATATAGTCGTTTTGGCCGCATCCGTGCTGAGCAGCATCCGCGTCATCCGCGTTCCATTTTGATTAAAGTCCTATCTTCGTGTTCATGATTGACTACTCAACCATCGAGCGAATTCTCCAGGTAGCCGAAATCACCGATGTGGTTGGTGATTTCGTCAGTCTGAAAAGGAGAGGGGTTAATTTCCTCGGGCTCTGTCCTTTCCATAATGAAAAGACCCCGTCTTTTACCGTTTCTCCATCCAAAGGGATCTTTAAATGCTTTGGGTGCGGTAAGGGTGGTAATTCCGTGAATTTCCTAATGGAGCATGAACATTTGTCATACCCGGATGCAATCCGCTGGCTTGCTAAAAAATATCACATCGAAATAGCCGAAACTGAGGAATCGGCTGAGGAGCTCCTGCAGAAGAACGAGCGGGAGTCGATGATGATTTTGAACGAATTTGCCTGGAAGTATTTTGCCCGCATATTGAACGATTCCGATGAAGGACGCACTGTTGGCATGAGCTATTTCAAGGAGCGTGGTTTCCGGCGCGATATCATCGATAAATTTCAGCTGGGATATTCGCTTGAACAACGGGATGCCTTTGTAAAAGAGGCTCTTAAGAGCGGGTATAAACAGGAGTTTATTGTCAAAACCGGCTTGGGTATCGAAAAAGCTGACCGCTTGTTTGACCGGTTTTCGGGAAGGGTGATTTTTCCTATTCACAGCCTCTCGGGAAGGGTGATCGGATTTGGCGGGCGAATCCTGCGAAGCGATGCCCAGGCCGCCAAATATCTGAATTCCCCCGAATCTGAAATCTACCATAAATCTGCTACCCTTTATGGAATCTTTTTTGCCCGGAATGCTATGGTCCGGGAAGATAAATGCATCCTGGTGGAAGGATATACCGATGTACTTTCGATGCATCAAACCGGTATCGAGAATGTCGTCGCCAGTTCAGGAACATCCCTGACCGAAGATCAGATCCGGCTGATTAAACGGTTTACCTTAAACGTGACTATCCTCTACGATGGCGACCCGGCCGGCATAAAAGCTTCATTGCGCGGGATCGACATGATTCTCGCGGAAGGGATGCATGTGAGGGTGGTGCCGCTGCCTGATGGCGAAGATCCCGATTCTTTTGCCCGGTCGCATAGCTCATCGGCCATGCTCGAATACCTGAAAGAAAACGAGACTGATTTTATCCGGTTTAAAACGAAACTGTTGCTCGAAGATGCCGGCAAGGATCCGGTTAAACGGGCGCAAATGATACAGGAAGTTGTAAAATCGGTCGCTATAATTCCGGACCGTATCGAACGCACGGTTTATCTCCAGGAGTGCAGCACTATGCTTGGAGTGGATGAGCAGACCCTTTTTACCGAGGCCGCCCGGATTAAACGCAAACGGTGGGAAACGAACCGGACCGGCAAGGGCGATTATGTTCCGGAACCGCATTATCCTTCACCGCGTCAAGGTGATCAGCACGCCGCTGCACCTGCTACTGTTTTTGCCTCCCTTTTCGAAACGGAGGAACGGGAGATCATTCGACTGATGCTCAATTATCCGGATAAAATCGTGATCGAATTACCTGGCGAGCATCGGGGAGAGACGATCCCGATCAATGTGATGGATTTCTTTTTGCAGGAGATGGAAACCGATAACCTGGTTCCCGAAAATCCGCTGTACGCGAAAATATTTAGTGAATTTCAGGACAAATGGGGGCGCCCCGGTGTGAATATCCAAACCATGCTCACCAATAGCCAGGATCCCGAAATCAGTCATCTGGCGGTGGATTTGCTTACTCCCGGTCACCAGATCAGTAAAATACATGAAAAGGGGGGTGCTTATGTGCGATCTGAAGATCAAATCATTAAGCAACTGGCTCCTGAAATCCTCGCCTCTTACCGCAGTAAGAAAGTTAAGCAGATGATCAATGTGATCGACGATCAGATACACACCCTTCAGGGCACCGAAGATGACAACCTGATAACCGGTTTACTCGAGGATCGCCGGCAGCTCGAGGAACTAAGGAAAGCGTATTCGAAAGAGCTCAGAAGAATAATTATTTGATGTGCTAATGTGCTGATTTGTTGATGTTAAGAGGTACTTTTGTCATCTCCGCGAAAGCGGGGAACCCTTGAAGCTATACGAAAGCCGACAAACGGGGACCCCGTCATGCTGTGCGAATGCCAACAGGCCGTTAAACTAATGTGGGATTCGTCAAAATTCTGGCTGATTTATTGTTTTTACAGATAATATACTGATCTTCAAGAACGCATTTTTGGGAAAGGAGTTACTACATGAACATTGACATAAGGACACTATTCATAGTGACCGGTCTGGTCGATTTGCTACTGGTTGTGATTTTAATCCTCCAATATCGAATCAGTAGAAATTATCAGGGGCCAGGTTGGTGGGTCCTTGGCTTCACTTCAATTGTGTTCGGATTTTTGCTGGCGCTTCTGCGGGATTTTATCTCCATCAGGCTGATCTGTATTATCCTGGCCAATACACTGCTTGTTTTGGGCGGTTTTCTGATTTATGTCGGAGTCCTTAGGTTCCTGGGCAAGAGAGAGAATTTTAAGTTTATCTTGCTGATTATATTGCTACTCATCCTGTCTTTGGTCGGGTTTACCTATGCCGATGACAATATCAGCGTGCGGACCGCACTGGTGTCGGGATCTTTAGCGATAGCGACATTCATGACTTCCCGGGCACTGCTCGTTAACAAACCAGGAAATATCCGTAATTCCGCAAATTTTTCCGGTTCGGTCCTTGCTGTTTTTAGTCTCATTTTTCTCATTCGTACGGCAGATGCCCTGTTTTTTACTTCCGTGGATAATCTTTTTATGAAGGGATGGTTCCAACTCTATGGTTTTTTAACCATCCTTATTACCCTTGTATTGCTAACCTTTGGATTGATTTTTATGGTTAATCAGCGCCTCCGGGGAGAAATCAGTGAAGTTCAGGAATCCCTGGCGCTAAGTCAGCAACAGTACCAGACCTTCATGAACTCCACCTCTGATATTGTATACCTCAAGGATGACCAGCTGTGTTACCGGATGATGAATACAGCGCAGGCAGCATTTTTTGGCAAAAGTGAAAGCGATTTGCTGGGTAAAACCGATCTGGAATTAATGCCGGCTGATGCGGCTGATGGCTGCCATCGTTCAGACCGGGAAGTATTGGAAAGCGGCCTGACTAAAATCAATTATGAAAAGGTTGGGAGTTTGATTTATGAAACCCGGAAATTTCCTGTACAACTTATTAACGGGAAGATGGGTGTCGGGGCTTTCATCCGGAACATTACTGAGACCAGGCGGGCTGAAGGGGAAATTGAATTGAAAAATCAGCAACTTGAACAGATGAATGCTGAAAAAGATAAGCTCTTCTCAATCATTGCCCATGATCTGCGCAGTCCTTTCAATGCCTTGCTGGGTTTGACGGAATTGATGACAGATGAAACTGAAATGCTGACTCTGGATGAAATTAGAAAAGCAGCAGGAATGGTGAGCAAGTCAGCCAATTCCCTTAATAATCAGCTGGGAAACCTTTTGGAATGGTCGAGAATTCAGATGAATGTTATTTCAATTAATCCTGTTCTGCTGAATTTGAAGATGGCAGTGGATACGGAATTGGAACTTTTTAAAGAAGCAGCAGAGAAGAAAAAAATCAGATTAACCAATTTAATATCAGAAACCATTCAGGTTTCCGCTGATAAACAAATGCTGCATTCAATTTTAAGAAATTTCCTTGCCAATGCGATTAAGTTTACGAAACCCATTGGCGAGGTTACTCTAACAGCAAAATGGGAACCCGATGATGTCGTTGAGATTTCGATTAGCGATACGGGTATCGGGATGAGTCCGGAAATCCTGAACAAGCTGTTCACACTGAACGCAAAGATTAGCCGCAAAGGCACAGAAGGAGAGCCGAGCAGCGGTCTTGGCCTGATCATCTGCAAGGAGTTAGTTGAGAAACAGGGTGGACGGATTTGGGTGGATAGTGAGGAAGGGAAGGGGAGTACTTTCTTTTTTACTCTAATATCAATTCAATAAGCTGATTTGAAACAAGGACCGGATGAATTATCTCGATAAATCTAAGAACGAACTCGTAAAAGAATTGCAGGAAAGCGAAGAACGATTCAAGGTGATCACCTCCAGCACTCCCGACCATATTCTTGTGCAGGATAATGACCTGCGGTACACACTTGTAATAAATCCCCAACTGGGGTTGTCGGAACTGGACAGGATGGGGAAATGCTTAAACCAGGCAATGCATATATCGCACCGGATGACCTTCAAATGCAATAGGTGTGTTACTAACCGGGATGCCGGGAGAGGCAGTCAGAATCGGAGCAGCAGACCAGGTTCTTACTCCCGAAAGAATCGCTGAATTACTTTCATCTTTATGTAAAAAATAAACTCACTTGTTACTCAGTGACTCTGTTTATCTGAAAAGGTATAAACGATTATGAATGAATTAATTCTGGTTGCTGAGGATAGCAGGACGCAAGCTCTGCTGTTAAAAAACCTTCTCCAAAGCCACAACTTTAAAGTTGGAATTGCCGAAGATGGGCTAAAGGCCTGTGATTGGTTTTCAGAAAATAAACCGGCACTGGTCATCTCCGATATCATGATGCCGGAAATGAATGGCTATGAGCTTTGCAGACAAATAAAATCAAATATTGCTACTAAAGATATTCCAGTTATCTTATTAACATCTCTTTCAAATCCGGAACGGAACCGATCAGGAATAGTATTTTTTCACCTGTAAAAGCCATACGGGAAGTGATTAACCAATTTCAATATCTGGCGGAAAGAAAATCAATACCAATCATAGAAAAGATCCCTCCTGAACTGATTGACCTGATGATTCAGACGGATTCTCTGAAGTTGCATCAAATCCTCACGAACTTGTTAGGCAATGCATTAAAATTTACTACGGAAGGGTTTATTGAGATGGGGTTGGAAAAACACCCGGATGGCGTTCTGTTTTTTATACGGGATACCGGTATCGGAATTTCTGCGGAGCAGATGGATCGTGTTTTCGACCGGTTTTACCAGGTCGATTCGACGTATACGCGCCGATTTGAAGGTGCCGGAATAGGATTGTCACTTTGTAAAGGTATGGTTGAACTACTCGGCGGAAAAATCCGGGTAGAAAGTGAGGTTGGGAAGGGGAGTAAGTTTGCCTTTATTCTTCCCGAAGCACCACGTTAGAGCTTAGTCAACCGATAAAAATAAAAATCGTTGATTAGGTCAACATATTGACAAAATTAATGTAAATTTGGTCAGTTAATTGACTGTATTATGATTAAAATTGTCAGAGATCTTGAAAACCCGATCCGTGAAAAGTTTCAGCCGGGCAAGGTGATTGTTCTGAATGGTGCCCGGAGGGTAGGGAAAACATTTCTTCTCAAACAAATCATGGAAAAGCTGTCAGACCCTTATCTCATGCTGAATGGGGAAGATCTTTCGACCCATGAAGCGCTGGAAAGGCAAACATTTGTGAATTATCGTGACCTGCTGGGGGACCGGCGGATACTGATCATCGACGAAGCACAACAGGTACCGGGAATCGGGGATAAACTGAAACTGATGATCGATGAGATAGATGGTCTCCGGGTATTGGTTAGTGGATCTTCAGCATTTGCGATGGATACCGGATCGGGGGATGCCCTGACCGGCAGGCGGTATACCTTTACCCTTGCACCCTTCTCTGTAAGTGAACTCGACCAGATCACCGGTATAACTGGGCGCACGGATTCCCTGCGCAAGCGCCTGGTCTACGGTTCCTATCCGGAACTGTTCGGAATCCAAAATGTAGAGGATCAGCAGGATTACCTTAAGGAATTGATTGGTAATTATCTAATGAAGGATTTAATGGCTTATGAACAGGTAAGGAATTCATCGAAAATTGCCGGACTCCTCCGGCTGCTCGCCTTTCAGGTTGGATCGCAGGTTTCACTTAATGAATTGGGAAACCAACTTTCGATGAGTAAAAACACGGTCGAACGCTATCTCGATATTTTGAGTAAACTCTTTATTATCCACAAGGTTGAGGGTTTCAGCCGGAACCTCAGAAAGGAGGTTACTAAATCTGCGCGGTGGTTTTTTATCGACAATGGCATCCGTAATGCGGTGATTGCCAATTTTAATCCGATTGAACTTCGGCAGGATACGGGAGCTTTATGGGAGAATTTCATCATCCTGGAACGGCTCAAAAAACAAGGCCGGTTGCGGATGGCCGTGAATAATTATTTCTGGCGAACTTACGATCAACAGGAAATAGATTGGGTCGAAGAACGGGAAGGGAACCTCTTCGCCTATGAGATCAAGTGGAGCAAAGTACGAATAAAACCACCAAAAGCATGGTCTGATGCCTATCCTGACTCAACCTTTCAAACGGTAACCAAAGAAAATTATCGGGATTGGATTATTTGAAACATTATCATTTTTATTGCGTAAAAACCGTTACATAATTTATGTAATATTTTTTCCGTCATGACGAAACAACTTTCGAATCCGTTTGTGATATCCGGATATGCAGGTTCAGATAACTTTTGCGATAGGGATCCAGAAACAGAAAAGATCCTGAAATCACTAAAAAACGGTCGCAATTTAACTCTAATTTCCCCTCGAAGAATGGGAAAATCGGGATTAATTCAACATGTTTTTGCCCAATCGGAGTTAAAAGATTCAAGCAGAATTTATGCTGATATCCTGCCAACGAATAATCTGGAAGGTTTAACAAATGTATTGAGCAATGCGTGGATCAGGCAGTCGTTTGGTTCCGGTAAACGTAAATTGTCAAAAGTCCTCGATGTTTTGAAATCCTTTCATCCGGTTATCAGAATCGATCCATTCACCGGACTGCCCGAAGTTGAAATTTCGGCTCGGTCTGATGTTGAGAAATCCGATAACCTGGAAAATTTATTTTATCGGATCGGGAAAGAAGAAAAGCCCGTTGTTATTGCAATTGATGAGTTTCAACAGGTTCTTGATTACCCTGAGGAAAACATAGAGGCTCTTTTAAGAAGCTCGGTACAGCAATTGCCGATGGTCCGGTTCATTTTCTCAGGAAGCAGGATGCATCTGATGAATACCATGTTTACCCAATCAAAACGGCCATTTTATCAAAGTACCCGTATGTTGTTTCTTGATCCGATTGATCCGGTTATTTATAGCAGGTTCATTACGGGAAAGTTTAAATCCGGGAAAAGGACCATTGAACCGGAAGCTGTTGGTTGGCTCCTGGATTGGACAAGGGGTCATACCTATTATGTTCAATATATATGTAATTGGTTATATAGCGAGGGATATACCAGGATTTCACCGGCGGTAGTCAGTGAGGTCAGCCGGGATATTCTCCTTGAAATGCAACCGGTATTCAGCCAATACCGCCGTCTTCTGGCGCCCCGGCAATTTGAACTGCTCCGGGCTATTGCCAGGGAAGGTACTGTCAAATCCGTTCTGTCAGGAAGTTTTATACTTGCACATAGTCTGGGAACACCCAGTTCGGTACGGACTTCTTTGATGGCCATGATCGAAAAGGATATGATCAGGGAATTTCCGGAAGGGTATCTGGTTGACGATGTCTTTTTCTCAAGATGGCTTAAAGAATAAAAAGCGTTAACTCGTTGAACCGATAACTGATAAGGGTTATCAGTTATCGGTTATCAGTTATTTTTACTTCATGAACCTCAAACCCTTTCCGATCCTGATCGTTTTCGCACTGGTATGCATCGTTCCGGTACGGGGCCAATTGGTTAAGGTAGAGGATTTTGCGCCGCGACGGGCGGATACGATCATCCTGGAGCGGAACTGGCGCACACGCGACCGCATCATCCTGTCGGAACTGGAATTTGCCGTGGGTGATACGATTACCACGGAAAACCTGGCCTTGGCGCTTAAAAAAATATGGAACCTTCAGAATTTTGTATCGGTGGCATACAGTTGGGTCTCCTTGCCGGACGGCAGATCGGCTCTGATTCTGACCACCCGTGATGCCCTGACGATCCGGCCTGTTTTTGGAGGATGGATGGAATACGGGGGAGTCGCTGCCCTGAAACTTGGAATTGCTGACCATAATTTCCTCGGCCGGAATATCTTATTTGAAACGCGGGGACAGATTAGCTTGTCCGACCCATTTTTTGGGGAAGTTAAGGTTACCATACCCCGTCAGCTGCTCTGGAAGAATATGTCGATCGGCGCAGGGTACCGGGCGACTATGATTTACCGCCATGAAAGTTTTGAACAGATATACATCAGAATAGTCAACCCGTTTCATGAAGATTACCGGAACACCTTTGCACCCGACCTGGAAACCGGGCGATTGCGGAATTTTTCTATACCTCCTTCGAAAATGATTTTTGATACCCTCCCGGATTGGTATCACGCTTATGACCGAAGCTTCTGGTATTTCCGGGTGTCGGAATCCGTTGGTACCATAACGCATCGCCGTCATCAGGAGGAAGGATACAATATCACCGGCATGATCAGCACCGCGATCGGATTAAACGGGGAATCAAAGAATTATCTGGAGAGCAGCCTCTGGGCTGAATACCATAAACTGATCAGTCCCCGGCTGCAGTTCAGTACCCGGTGGGAAGGCCACTACTCCTCATCCGGATATAATTCCCTGTGGACCCGGTTTGGTCCATCGGATATACGGGGCACTTATTATGGGGAAATTTCCGGCCCCCTCATGCATCTTGCATCAACAGGATTGTACTACACCTGGCTTAACTGGGATTATCTTGCAATAGAGCAGTCAGTGTTTGTGCAATATGCATCGGCCATGACCACCATTGGCGACTGGTCGTCCATCAAAAGGCATTACGCCATTGGCACCGGATTTCAATTCACCATGCCCATATACCCTGCCGCGAGTGTACTCATCACTTTCAACTACAATCCCCACTTGTTAAACTGGTTTCACCTCGAACTGTAACACAATTTTCTTAAATTTGGCCAATTGTTTTTTCTTGAATGCGAAAGGATTCGTTATATAATCATTTGCCGGACAGGCTGATAGGCCTCTTGATAACAGGTTTGCTGCTGCTGCCGCTGATGATCTATCCGTTGCGGCAAATGATCTTTCTATCGCAATCATGCGAAATACGTAAGCTTGAATCAAATAGTGGGAAGCTTGAGAAACTGATATTTACTTCAGATGCTTTTTCGCAGTTGATTTTTGAACGCGGCCGCCGTGAATTCCTTTACCGGGGCAATATGTACGATGTTCATTCCATTACAAGGGCGGGTGACCAGGTGGTGGTCCTGGCCCTCAGGGATACCCGAGAATCCCGGTTGCTGCTGGCTTTTCAAAATCAGGAAAAAACGGATGGTTCAGCCGTACAGGTCGTAACGAAAGTTGGTTTTATGCCGTATTTCCGGATGGACCCGTTCATGCCCGACTTTCAAATCGCTACTATTTATCAGGTTACTTATCAGAATATTAATTTGATCTATTCGGATCCCTGTTCCCGGATCTGTTCCCCGCCTCCCGAATTATTGACTTCTCTCTGAGCAACAGGTAAATAGTCAATAATTTAATCATTAACCATGAAGAAAATACTACTCGTGGTTCTTCTTACAGCTGCCGTAAATGTGTTATCGGCACAAGAAGACACCATCAAAAGAACAATCGAAGAGGTGGTTATAACTGCCAATAAATTCGAGATGCTGAGACGGGAGGTTGTTCAGCGCATCGATATCGTTAATATAAAAGAATTGCAATGGATGAATTCCATGAACACGGCTGATCTGTTGAGTAATACAGGCAATATCCTCGTTCAGAAAAGCCAGGGCGGCGGGGGAAGTCCGATCATCCGCGGATTTGAATCCAATAAGGTACTACTTATGGTCGATGGGGTTCGTTTGAATAACGCGATCTTCAGGGGAGGACATCTGCAGAATGTTCTCCGGATCGACAACTCCATCCTGGAGAAAGTGGAGATCTTGTACGGGCCTTCCTCAGCAATGTATGGAAGCGATGCCCTTGGCGGAGTCATGCATTTTATCACCAAAAAACCGGTTCTGAACCAGAAATTCGGCGGAAGCGCAATGCTTCGTTACAGTACGGCGACCAATGAAAAAACCGGACATATCGATGTCAACCTGGGTGGTAAAAAGATAGCTTCCCTTACCAGTGTTACTTATTCTGGTTTTGGGGATATTATCCAGGGTAGCAATCGGAAAAGTGCCTACCCAACCTTTGGCGAACGCCCATTTTATGTGGAAAGAATCAACGGCGCTGACAGCATGGTAATCAATCCCAATAAAAACAAGCAGGCAGGAACGGCTTACATGCAGTATGATCTATTGGAAAAGATTTTGTTTCAGCAGGATACGCGGACTTCCCACACTCTCAATCTGCAATATTCCAACACCGGTGATGTACCGCGCTATGACCGTCTGACCGAAGTGGATGGTAATGGGCAACCAAAAAGCTCGGAGTGGTATTATGGACCTGAGCAGCGCCGGCTGGCCAGTTACCGGTTTGATAAACAGATGAAAACCGCACTCATGGATAAGTTTTCGCTGACCCTTGCTTATCAAAATGCCAGGGAAAGCCGCAACAGCCGCAAGTTTAACAGCTCAAAACTGAAATCGCAGTTTGAACAGATCGGCATCTTCTCAATTGATATGGATGGCTATAAAAAGCTGAAAAGCCACGAGATCAACTTTGGGGCGGAAGCTTATTTCAACAATGTCAAGTCCACTGCTATTTTTACCAATGTCAATACCCTCGGGGAAACCCCGGCTGATACCCGTTATCCGGATGGCAGCAATACCATGAATACATTTGCGGTTTATGGACAGGATAAGATCTCCCTGGTAGCCGAGAAACTCTTTTTTAATGTTGGTGTGCGCTATAATTACTCGGTCCTGAAATCGACTTTTGCCAGTACTACATTCTTTGCATTTCCTTTTGATGCCGTGGAACAGAAAAGCGGCGCCTTCAGCGGCACTGCCGGATTGCTGTTTCTGCCAACCGAAAGCACCAAGGTATCCCTGATAGCTTCCAGCGGTTTCCGGACACCTAATATTGATGATCTGACTAAGGTTTTCGAAAGTGAGGTCGGTAAAAAACTGATTATTCCAAACCCTAATCTGAAGCCTGAATATACCACCAACTTTGAGCTCGGCATTGTTCAAACCATTGCCGGAAAAACCAAAATAGAAGCCGGTGGATATTATACCCTGATTGATAATGCGATTGTAACGGATGTCGACCGGTATAACGGACAGGATAGCGTACTGTATGGAGGGGTGATGAGTAAGGTTTACAGCAGCCAGAATAAACGCCAGGCTTATATTGCCGGTGCTTACGGCACTTTGGGCATGGACCTGTGGGGTGGATTTTCAGTCACCGGAACAGTCAATTACACGTATGGGCGGATAAATGAGGCATCCGGAGATACTCCCCTTGACCATATCCCGCCGCTATTCGGAAAAACAGCCCTTCAGTACCGGAACAACAAGCTGCAAGGCGAGTTTTCTTTTCTGTTTAACGGCAAGAAGGATATTTCCGATTACCTCCTGAATGCGGAGGATAATGAGATTTATGCGACTGCCGATGGCATGCCGGCCTGGAATACGCTCAATCTCCGCCTGGCTTATCAATTGCATAAATATCTGAATATTCAGTTGGCCTGCGAGAATATCCTCGATACCAATTACCGGGTATTTGCTTCAGGAGTAAGCGCTCCGGGACGGAATTTCCGTCTGACTTTGCGTGCGGCATTTTAAATTTTTTTACCACAATAGGCACATTAGATCACAAAAGATATTTAATAGCTACTAATGTGACCTAATGTGTCTATTGTGGTTCAATTTCCTCGTTTTTTTATTCCCGGTTTTGCCAAAGTTGCTGATAATTGCGCATTCACACTACCTTTACACTGATAAACAAAATCTAACCCAATGGAAGTTATCAACCCTGCCGGAACCCTGATTTGTCCGCGATGCGGGCATCCCAATGATGAAAGGGCTTTTTTTTGCTCAAACTGCGGAGCACCCATCGGGAGCAAGGCCGGGCGAACAACAGGCAACAGAACGGATTTTCAGCAATACCGGTACTATTCCGATCCCGACCGACGGAGCTATTATTACGATGGCCTTCCACTGATTTCGTTGCTTGTAACTATAGTCGGATTTTTTGCAGCCGGATTCCTGGGCCCCCTTTTCGGGGTAATACTTGCTCATGTCAGCCTACGAAGACTGAATCGCCGCGGGGATTACTCTAACCGCGGCCTGGCCATTGTTAGCCTTGTGATCGGATATTTCATGCTGATTATTGGCTTGATAATCATGATTGCTTTCGGGGTATTTGTAGGAGCGGCTTTGTTTAATCACGGATGGGGGAATGGACATTGGAATTACCTGTAAATAGGAACGTTAAGCACGAAAAGATCGTTGCCGTATGGGTTTTTGTGGTTATTTGTTTCGGCCAGCCTGCAAAATTGATCGCGCAAGCTAATCCTTTTGATTATCTGAGCGATATTAAAACGGAGCTGAAAAAGGAGTGGCCGGGAAACCGGACGATTAATCTGGTTTTCCACGGGCATTCGGTGCCGGCAGGATATTTTAAAACTCCCGTAGTCAATACTTTAGATTCTTATCCTTACCAGTTATTGGTGGAGTTAATAGCATTATATCCTCTTGCGGTTATTAACGTGATTAATACAGCAATCGGCGGCGAAAACTCCGAAAACGGCGCTAAAAGATTTGCCAGGGATGTTCTGATTCACAAACCTGATGTGCTTTTTATTGATTATGCACTGAACGACAGGGGTATAGGCCTTGATAGATCCAAAGTTGCCTGGGAGTCAATGATTAAATCAGCGTTGAAAAGGAAAATCAAAATCATTCTCCTCACTCCTTCACCGGATCAGAATGTAAAAATCCTGGAACCCGGTAATGAACTTGAAAAACACGCTGTCCAGATCCGGAGCCTGGCAAACCAATATGGTATAGGTCTGGCCGACAGTTATGAAGCTTTCAGGCAAATTGCCGCTTCAGATAAACCGCTTTCAGATTACATGTCGCAGGTCAATCATCCGAATAAAAAAGGTCATCAATTAATCATACAGGAAATGCTGAAATACTTTAAATAACTTAATCATGAAAAAAATTGGTTTTGCCCTCAGTTGCCTGATCCTGGCAGGATTCAGCATGTCTTTTTCGCAAGTAAGCCCATCGCAAGAGATCTCGGTAAAGGCAAATTCATTTATGATCCTTGAAATAAATACATTGTAAATTTTGTGAATCAAAACAACAGGAGATTTTCTCACTTGGTAATCTCAACTTGTCACCGTATCTTCGCAAAGATTTATGTCATAAAATATTAATGCATTGTAATTGTTAGAAGTTTTTTAAAATTTAAATTGGGAAATTATGAACATTTTCGTGGGAAGTCTTCCTTTTAATCTGCAGGAAGCTGAATTGCAGGGAGTTTTTGAAGAGTATGGAGAAGTTAGCTCTTGCAAAATTATTACAGACAAATTCTCGGGCAGAAGCAAGGGTTTTGGGTTTATTGAAATGGCAGATGGCGACGCTGCTAAAAAAGCAATTGAAGAACTAAATGGTGCTGAAGTTGGTGGACGTGCAATCGTTGTAAATGAAGCTGAAGAGAAAAAACCGGGTGAAAGACGCGGTGGCGGTGGATTCGGTGGCGGTGAAAGAAGAGGTGGATTCGGTGGTGGCGATAACAGAGGAAGTGGTGGTTATGGCGGCAACCGTGGCGGCAGTGGCGGAGGTTATGGCAACAGAGGCGGTGGCGACAGTCGCGGCAGCGGTGGCAGCAGCCGTGGTGGCGGCCGGAGAGCCAATTACTAAGGATAAAAGTCTTACAGACAAATAGCTCGCTTTAGTCCTGAAATTGAGCTGTGGGCAAAATTTAAGTACCCCTTTTCTCATTGGATCTGCCGATAGGGAAGTGGTTTTTTTGTTGATACCATCAAATCGCTTAGTCACCGAATAAGTGGGAATTATGTAACTTTTTTTTATAGTTGTATAACACCTCCCGATTAAATGCTTATTACCTTAGGTGTTAGAAATTTAATTAATATATCAACCAAGATGAAAAAAGTATTGATCGCACTGGATTACGATCCAACCGCACAAAAAATCGCTGAGACAGGCTATTCATTGGCTAAAGCTTTGGGTGCCGAAGTTTTTTTGTTGCATGTAATATCCGACCCGGTTTACTATGCTTCGAGAGATTACTCTCCCATTATGGGTTTTAACGGTTATATGGATATGGGTTCGATCCAAAAGGAGAGTATGGAAGGTCTGAAAGTGGCCTCTACCCAGTTTCTGGATAAAACAAAACAGCATCTGGCTGATGATTCCATTCAGATATTAGTGAGAGAAGGTGATTTTGCCGATGCTATTCTAAAATCCGCAAAAGAACTGCATGCAGATATTATTGTTATCGGCTCCCATAGTCAGAAATGGCTTGAAAAAATTGTCATGGGCAGTGTGACTGAGAAAGTACTGAATCATACCACCATCCCGCTGTTTGTGGTACCGACTAAAAAACGTAAATAGACCGGGATCAATATGAAAAGATTTCTGAAAATCGGCATACCCATTCTGATGCTTCTGCTGGCAGTAATGTTGTGGTGGAGGTTCTGTTTTGTTTTTGGTGAAGGCGTGAGGGCCGGTAATCTTAATTTTTTAGTGAAAAAAGGCTACATATTTAAAACCTGGGAGGGGAGGCTCATCCAGGTGGGCTTTAAAACCCCCGCGCCGGGCGCCATGCAAAGCAATGAGTTCGATTTCAGTGTTGCCAACGATAGCCTTGGCGCTATACTTGAACGCAGCAGCGGTAAGTTCATAGAGGTTCGCTACAAAGAGTATCTTCATTCGCTGCCCTGGAGGGGCATGAGCCATTATGTGGTGGTTGAAGTTTTGAAAATCAGTGATCCGGGGCCTGCGTCATTGTTGCCTTATTAGCTGATCGATAGCGACTTGCCGAAACTAACAACCGATAACCGATAACCGATAACAAATACTAATTACCATGACAACCAGTAAAATTTCTGCCTGTTTGCTTTCGTTTGGGATATTTATCCTTTTAACCAACTGTGCATCCGTAAAATTCTTCAATGATGAGGGATTGAAAAATGAAACCGGCTTGCGGGTTTATTCACCTAAACCCTATCTTTTGGTCGAATACCAAACTACCAAAACTCAATCCGTTAAAACAAGCATTATTTACCTGCCTGATCTGTCAGATCCACAGTATATTAAATTAAAACCCGGAATCGGTTCCTCTGCATTAAAACTGGAATTGAACAACGGGATCCTTACCTCATATGGTTTAACTACCGATACCAAAATGCCCGAAACACTGGGAAAAATTACCGACTTATTAACTAAATCGACTTCCTCAATAGCTGATATAACCAGGAATAAAACCGAAGGAGAGCTGGATCAGCTTGTATATGAATTATTTGAGATCGTAATGACCGATGGGCTAACAAAATTGGTGCGAGTGAAATAATTTATTAAAGAGATAAGCTATGTTTAACTCTATTGCATTAGATGTAGTAATAGGCCTGGTTTCTATTTATTTGTTATATAGCCTGTTATTAACAGTACTTTCCGAGATGATCGCTTCCGTTCTCGGATTGAGGGCGCGAAACCTGAAAGAAGCTATCAGCCGAATGCTGAACGATGATCGGGTAATTAGCCGGATAGGACGTATCCTGAATTCCCTGAATGTGATGAAAAGTGCCGACAATAAAGTCATCAATAGTTTTTACAATAATCCGGAAATCAAGTATTTGGGCGGTACGGGTTTGTTCAGGGCCCCATCGTCCATCAAGGCAGAAAGTTTCTCTAAAGCCCTGATTGATGAACTATCAGGCAATGGACCGGTTACCGGCGAAAAAATCAATATGGTTCTGAGGATCAGTGCCGATCACTCAAGAACCACCGGAGCAGGGGGGGAGCAGGTGGGCGCTTTGGAGAGGGAATCGGCCGGATATATGCTTGGATTATGGCAGGAGGCTGAAGCTGACGTGGCAAAATTCAGGCTTCTGCTCGAAGATTGGTTCAACCGAACCATGGAGCAAGCCTCCGAATGGTATAAGCGTAAAATTCAGCTGGTTTTATTGATTTCGGGCTTTTGCATGGCCTGGTTTTTCTATGCTGACACCTTCGTGATTGTCAAAAAACTCTCTAACGATAAGAATGCCAGGGAACAGATGGCCAATCTGGCAAATGCTTATATGCAGGCCAACCCTGCTGCCAGGGATACTTCCCTGATTGACATAAAGAAGAAACTGGATGCCGATATAGCAAATGCCAATACGGTCCTGGGACTGGGCGGCTGGCTGCCTGAAAGAGTCAGGGTGGTTATGGATGCCAAAACAAAAGAAAAGACGTACACCCCGCAATTAGATCCTCATTCTTTATCTGCCACACATCAGAAGACCTCAAACGGCTTAATAACTTTCACTTTCGGAGATAAGCTGGGTTATCTGTTCCGGTTAGTGTATCACCATTTCTTTGGATTTCTGATTACCGCCATTGCTGTTTCCCTTGGGGCACCCTTCTGGTTCGATCTGTTAAATAAGATAATGAAACTAAGAACCTCAGTCAAGGTCAAATGAAGGCATTATTTATAGGCGGAACTGGCAATATCAGCACGCCGGTGAGCAAGCTGGCGATTGCGAAAGACATAGATTTGTATCATCTGAACCGGGGTAACCGGGAACCGGTGACCGGCGTTACCGCCCTGAAGGCTGACCTAAGGGATTTGGCCCGGGTGAGGAAAGCAATAGCCGGTCACAAGTGGGATGTAGTCGTTAACTGGATCGCCTTTTCCCCGGACGATATTCAGCGCGACATTGATCTTTTTGAGGGATCTGCACGCCAGTATATTTTTATCAGCTCAGCTTCTGTATACCAGAAACCGCCTGCTAATCATGTAATTACGGAGTCAACACCCTTGCGGAATCCATATTGGGACTATTCCCGGAACAAGATTGACTGCGAAAACCTGCTGATGAGTGCATACCGCGAACGGGGTTTCCCGGTAACCATTGTCAGGCCGTCGCATACCTATTATTCCGTAATCCCGGTTTCCCTGGGCGGATGGGAAGAGTTTACTGTTATCGACCGCATGCGAAAAGGTTTGCCTGTTGTCGTGCATGGAGATGGAACCTCATTATGGACCATGACCCATGCCAACGATTTTGCCAAAGGATTCCTGGGCCTGATGGATAATCAGCATGCCATCGGCGAGTCGTTCCATATCACTTCAGATGAAGTGCTTACCTGGAACCAGATTTATGAAACGGTTGCCCGGGCGGCAGGTTGCGAGGCGAAAATCGTCCATATTTCATCGGAATACATCTCAAACTATGCCGATAAACACAATTTTCCTACGGTACGGGGTACTCTTTTAGGCGATAAATCCCATAGCGCATTGTTTGATAACTCGAAAATTAAACGATTTGTGCCGGATTATGTGGCCATTATTCCATTCTCAGAAGGCATAAAACAGACACTTCAATGGTTTGATGCTGACCCGGTGCGAAGGGTCGTTAACGATGAAACTAACCGCTTTTTAGAGGGGCTGATCGAAACCAATTCCCGGTTTTATCTTAAGTGAACGATAGTCCTTTAAGACTATAAGACTGTAAGAAAATCACATTAAACGGCTGGTTGTCCAATAATAATTAAAGATAAATAAGTCTTTAATAGAATTATCCGTATCTTTGGGACGGATTTAAATGGAACAACATGACAATGAATAAATCGGACAAATTGACAGTTGGCGAAATTGTAGCCAACGATTTCAGAGCAGCTTCAATATTTAAAAATGCAGGCATCGACTTCTGCTGCGGCGGGAAGAGAAGCTTATCGGAAACCTGTGAGGAAAAGGGTATCAACCCCGCAACCCTGGAAAAAGAATTGAAAGAACTGGAAAAGGAGCCGCTGAGCCCATCTCTGAGCTTTAAAGATTGGGACCCAGGCTTCCTGAGCGATTATATCATGAATACGCACCACAAATTTGTGCTGAAGAATTTGCCTGAGCTGGTTTTCTATACCCAAAAGATCGCCTCGGTTCATGGCGGACATCATGCCGAGTTGATCGAAATTGCCGAACTGTTTGCCAAAATCAACCAGGAACTGCTGCAGCACCTGAAGAATGAAGAAGAGGTCCTTTTCCCGGCTATCAAAAAAGCCCTGGCCAGCAATTCAGCTGACATCAAAGAGACCATTATATCGGAAATCTCGCGCATGACGGGCGAACATGAATTTGCCGGCGGTGCCATGGACCGTATCAGCGAAATCAGCAACCATTATTTGGTGCCGGCCGACGGCTGCAATACCTATGCTGTTACCTATAAATTACTGCAACAATTTGAAGATGACCTGCATATACATGTTCATCTCGAGAATAATATCCTCTATCCGAAAGCACTGAGTCTGGCAGAAGCTTAAAAACATTCCAGCACAATCCTCGTGTTGAGGTTTTTATTAACTGAGAATTTTCAGATCATTGACCTGGCCTAAACCTGCAAATTCGAATTCATTGAGTATATATAGAAATTGAATAAACTTTCTTGAGGCGATTCCCGATTTCCGGTTGATATAAAAAATACAGTCGATCATTATTGAAACAACACTGCTCGATGTGCTTGAAAGAATTTATCCTGACATTTCTAAGATGTTGTCCGGAATATGGATCGATCTCAATAAACTCTGTGAATTGGTTATCGTCGAATTGGAGATAAAAACGATCGGTTTTGGCGTCAAAATGAACCGAAGAAAAGGGTTTTTCTTTAACTTTTGTTATAAATGGGACCTCCCGTTCGAGTTTCCCGGAATCATCAAACCAGGCAATGCATTTACCCTCCCGGTTGAAAACCAATTGCTTGCCTTTGAATCGAAACATCCGGGAGTACACAGGGGGGTAATCGAACCTGGCCCGAAATTCTGCTTTAAAATAGCTCTGAAATAGTCGTTCATAGAATTTACAAAAAGCTTCAACAATAGGCCCTGAGTTCGCACCCGGTGGTATTTTGACGGGTGGAAGGATAATTGGAAAAGCTGCGTTTCTATTCGCTTCCTCATTAGCGGACTGCTTTCTTTCCTCCTGATAAAATTTTCCGAGGCTGTAAATGATGGAGGCCAGGTTCTGGTGGTTGATGACAAAGTAATTCTCGTATTGTCTAAGTGGAGAGATAAAATGAATGAATGTGGTTGAATCGGTGACAGAGCATACGGGCTGAATGTAATTCTCGATGAAATTGCGGTCAAAGGTATCTACGATTTGTATGCGATTTCGCCTATGGCCCAACTGATACACAGTGTCACTGGTAAATGCAAATACATTCCCCTGGCAATCCTGGTAAATTTTATCGAGGTTCTTGAGCTGAAGTTTATCCTTAATCTTTCCATTGCCGTCAGACAGCAGAACCTCTTTACGGAATTCATTCCCGTTCAGGTATCCCAAAGAAATAATCTGGTCCCTTGATAGCAGGAATTGGATTATGGCATATGGCTCCCGGTCGAATAACCGATTGATGGCTTTGATCTCTACAGTTGGTATATCGGTAATCCTTTTTGTTAATACAACCGTAATCGTCCGGTTGTTGTAGATATGATCAAAATCTGTACGGTTCTGTATGACCAGAGTATCATTATTAAATCCTAAGCACCTGATGATAATATTGGTAGGAAAGCTATCAAGAGCTATCTGGAATTTACCCTGGCCATCAGAAATGGTACCCTTCTCGGAACCGAGGTTCATGACCGAAGCCCCTGCAATGGGTTGATTTGTTTCATTATCCGTAATGTATCCCGATATTTTGAGCTGCTGGCCCATTCCTAGAAAAGGTGTTAATACGCTCAAAAGGAGAATAAAACGAACATGTGTCATATCAACAACAATTAATGAGGGCCAATCAAAGATAATAAAGAACTAAAATATTAGTAAAGCTATCCACTAATTTTGGAAGATTTCCTAAATCTTTTGAGTAGATATTGTATTCTTCACAATTGTCTGAAAAAAAATCGTCAGCAAATGGAGAAGCTTAGAGAAGATCGAAACCTGGCGGCGTGAGTACAATAAATTTCCTTCGGACATTTAACTCCGACAGCATTCCTCAATCAACATCAGAAAGCTCGATTCTCAAATCAGGGTGTTCCTAAAAAAATGAGGAGCACAATTTAAGAAAAATAGGTGCAAAGCATTACTGCATTGCACCTATTAGTTTAATATGGATTACCTGCGTGACAGCCTGGAAGCACAGTATAACAATAATAGGAGGAACAATAGTATGATCCGGAAACACATTCCTGCGTTGTACCGCAAAACCAATCGCCAGCATAACAATCTGCACTTGATTGTTGATGATACGATTCTTCCCCAAATGACCGCCATAAATAGCATGAGGAACAACCCAAGGGCCCTTCATAAGCTCTGACTAACTTTACGCTGAAAAACACCGCAACAGCAATTGCAGCTGTAATAATAATAGCTTTAATTTTTTGGCTCTTTATAATTTCGAGTGGGTAACATAATAGGGATTAATTTTACTAAAGTCGAGTTTCCCAGTAAGCAGATAAATTATTGCTTTGATAGTATCAGTTCTTTTATAACCTCTTGCTTTAGCTTTTGCAGCTTGGAAA
>QYQM01000027.1 GCA_007280905.1 Porphyromonadaceae bacterium
ACGGGATCCCGGCCTTCGCCGGGATGACAATGTTAACGCTAAAAAAATGAGTGTGGGTGTGGGTGTGGGTGTGCGCCTTTGCATAGATTGTTATTTTTCCTCCAAGTTATCTGTTTTAATGTTCGGTTACAAAACCGAGGGGTCTCTACGTATTTTATACGGCTATCTCCCTGATGATCTTTAAACAACGATCAATATCGCCGACGCTGTTATAGATATGGGTTGAATGGCGCAATCCATGGATATCACTGGATGATCGTGGCCTGAGCTTATCTCGGTTCCACATCAGTTCCTGCAACCGGGGGCCGGTCCATCCATCGACATTGTAAACCGTGATCCCTGCACACATATTTTCGTCCGTTGGGGAGTAAATCTTCACTTTCGGCAATTTCCGGAGTTCATCCCGGAGGTATTTGCCGAGGAATTTTACGCGGGCCAATATCTTATCCTGGCCGATCTCATTGGTAAAATCGAGAGCCGATTCGAGCCCGTGCAGCAGGGTGAGGCTGCCGGTACCGCGTTGGGTAAACCGGAATCCTTCGTCCACGTGGTTATCCCACTGTGAACTGGCGATGGTGGTGGAAATCTCCTGTACCCGGTCTTTGCGGATGTAAAGGAATCCATTGCCGCTGGGAGACAGCACCCATTTATGGAAACAACCCACATAGGCATCGCAGCCGATGTCATGTATGTTAACGGGGATCATCCCGAATGCCTGAGCACCATCAATCACGGTAAAAATGCCCCTTGAACGGGCTTCTGTGCAGATCTCCTTCACCGGCAAAATAGCCCCGCTCCCGGAAATCACGTGTGACAACATCAGTACCTTGGTTTTTTTGGTGAATGAGTTCACCACAATGTCCAGAACCTCTTTCGGTGAATGAGCAGGTTTAGGTATAGCGATTTCCCGGTAAATGATTCCCTCGCGCTTTTGCCGGGTCTGCCAGGAGCTTTTGCCGCCCGGATGCTCCTGATCGCTGGTGATCACTTCATCGCCCTTCGATAACTGCATACCCATGCATACAAAACTCATGGCCATGGTAACGTTCTCTGTCAGGGCAATTTCGCCCATATCAGCATTCAACAGTTTAGCGGCCTTGGTACGAATTCCCTCGTACGGAAAATAACCCGACATCATATCTCCATCGTCAGCATAATCCCACTCGGCCAGATTCGATGCGGCAACATGGAGATGCTCGGTCATCCTGGCAACCACCACCCGCGGCATCGCACCCATGGTGCCGGTATTGAAAAATACCTCGTCCTTGCGGAGCATGAACTGATCGCGGATTTTTGCCCAGAATTCAGGATCATCGGCACCCGGAACCGGCGGAATATCAAATTCTTCACGAAGTTCATTCATTCCGCTGAGTTGTGCTGCCCATCCAGTCTGTGATAGCAGCGGCAGTGCAAAGGCTGATAAAGCCATTGTTTTCATCAAATCGCGCCTGGTCGTCATTTTGGGTTATTTAGGTTGTTAATAAAGGCTAAAAATTACAAAAAATCCGCCGATATGAAAGCGTACAAATTTTTTGTAAACTCGCAACTATGAAAAAGCTCATCTATCTATCCCTTTTCGTCGTTTTTATGACGGGCTGCAGGAAGGACCACGGCTACCAGGACTCCGGCAACATCATCGGCGCGGATTACCGAAAATGCATGTGCTGCGGAGGGTGGTTCATCGAAATCGACAAGGATACCCTCCGGTTCCAGCAGCTGCCGGAAGGAAGCACAATCAATTTAAATGATGCAACATATCCGGTCGAAGTTTACCTGGATTGGCACTATCCTGACCCGCAGTGTATGAAAGATCAGATTATTGTGACCCGAATGGAGTTGAAAAAATGAGAAAAAGTCCTCTAAAAAGGCTTCTTATCAGGAAATGTTTGCCCATTTTGGAAGTAAAATGTTAAAAGAAGGATACAGGAAAAAACAATTTTTTTTTAAAGTTTTGTAATTCGGACATTTTTTTACTTTTGGATAAAATCTTAAGGCCATGAAAATCTTTGATGATGAGGAGACATTCTTTGCTACCGAGGCTGATGATCAGACAGATGATCTGGACGATGAATTTGCCGATGAAGAGGATGAAGATGATTTCGATTTCGAAGAGGAAGAGATCGAGGAAATCTCGCTCGATGAACTAGATGATGACGACTTCGATCTGGAAGACGAGGATGAACTCCCATTCGATGAAGAGGATGACGAAGAAACCGGCCCCGAGGAAGAAGATCTTTAATCTTTAAATCAGTTCGATCAGTCCTTAATCGTCAATCTTTTCTTGTCCTTCCCACCCCTTTCCGAAATGATCTCTGCCTCGATCCAGCCTTTGCCGCCGCTTTTCTTAATCAGATAACGAAAAGTTTGTGAATCATTGCCTTTCAGCCAGAGTTCCGTTTCCTTGCCTAGCCCGGGATTATGGGCATTGCGAAACCCCTGTGCGGGATCGTTGAAAGGCAGCTTTTCGTTCAGGGAGATAACCTGGATTTTATCAGAAGTGCTAATCACCAATTTATCTTTCTTAATCCGCTCCAGCTTTTTGCTCCTGTCCGATGCTGTTGGGTAGGTGCTTTCATTCCTGACTGTCACATCTACCCAATAGAGGTCATCGCCCTCGGGGGTTGTGGAAATGTCGGCCACCTGGACTTTCGGGAACTGATTCACGCAATACATCACAAAGTGTGCATTACGATCAGCCTCTGTCTCAATATATCTTGATGGCGGTGTGCGGCCGACATGCTTTTTACCGCTGCCTCCAATCCAGATTTCTCCCAGATCAGGATGTTTAAAAGGATGAGGATTGATCCAGCCATCGCCGGTGAGTTCGATATCGATCCATTTCATGTACTCTTCATCTGATACCTTATTATCACCATTCAGGTCGGCTTCGTAGGTGGGATTGCCCCACAATTCGATCAGATAGGCATAGTTGCCCAGCATATTATAGGAAGTAGCCTGAGCCTGGCCGCTTAATCCGCTGAAGGTAGGAGTGTAATCCTTTAAAATTCTGGCACCGGCGGTAACAATGCTGGTTTGCACATCCAGATCGTGCTGAAATTCAGATGCTACCTGACGGTCAAAAAGCTGCGCATATTTGTTGATTTTTCTCATCTCCGCCAATCGTTCCTGTACAGTTCCTCTTTGGCCGAATTCCCGCTCTTGTTGTGATCGTTGTGATTGTTGTGCGGATTGTTGGGGCATCGGCTGCGGGGCCGTAAACATGATCAGCCGGCCGGTATTGTGATAATGGAAGCTGACAAAAATGTTCGGCCTCGCCAGCATGGCATTGTAAGCATTTCGGGTGCAGGGTTCCGACATGGGATACGGATTACCGTCGCGCAGGTTCCAACCGTAGGCATAGTTCCGGTTGGGATCCGGGCCGCCGATATCATCTTCATTTATCTGGCCATCTCCGTCATTATCAAAACCTTCCGTACCGATCCTACGATAACGAAGGCCTGGATAATCCTTCTCGTCACCAATGGAGATGAATTGCCTTTTATCGGGAGACAATTTCAAATCGCCCTTAGGATCAACAGCATACATCATCGACAGTTCACCATCGCCGTCAACATCCTCCGTGCGATCCTCATCGTACAAACCGTCATTATCATCATCCTCAGGCCGGTAAGGCTCCCGCGGATTGTTTTCGGTATTGGGATATTCCACATAGGAAGCATTGGCATCCACATTTAAACCCGGCAAAATGTAAAAAGTACGGTCGTTTACCATATTAAACACATAAGGATCATAATCATAACGGGTTAACAGATACCACATCAGATACAGCGAACAGTTGATCCCGTTTACCTCATTCCCATGAATGGCTCCATCCACCCACATGGCGGTTTTGGCAGAATGGTCGCCGGTTTTTTTATTCGTGATGGTAATCAGTAGTTGATCCCGTCCCATCTGGCTTTTTCCGATGCTTTCAACGGATGCCAGATCCGGATATTTTTTAGCGATTTCCTTCATCATTTGGGTCCACTCGGCATAGGAGTAATATCGCTTCCAGCTCCAGGGAAAATCCAGCTCACCATGATAGCCCCCTGCACTCTGCTGCAACTTATTCTGCCCAACTGCAGGACCCGCCAAAAAAGTCAGCATTAACAACCAAACTATCAGTCCCCACCACCCCTTCTTCACGTTCTTTACGTTCTTTTCTTTCTTTACGTCCCTAACGTCCCTAACGCCCTCACGAATGCCATAGATATTCATTGCTTTCATCTCTACTGCCTCCCTAGTTGATTTCCACATCTTTTGCGTTTGTTCCGCCCTTCATTGAGCTCACTACCACTTTGAGCGGAGTATTGCCACGAACCTTTACCAGCCATTTGACCTCGTTTGAGGTTTTACCCTTGGGGAATCCCGGTATTGACATCGTACCATCGAGCACGCCTGCCTTCTGCCAGGCCAAACCCTGGATGAAGGAAACGTTATCCCGGTCGCCAATGAGCCAAACCACATCGGGACGGTTACCGGGAAGTTCAGCTCCGCGGGTGAGATTGGTTGCAAGTTTTCCGGTGTTTTCAACTTTCGCCGTGACTTCAATGATCCTGTATGATCCGGCTTTTTCAACCACTTTCCCTTTTGCTTCGGTTACCACGGCATGCGGGAGCAAACTTGCCCTGTACTTCTCATAAAGCCAGTGTGTTTCACAGATTTTTTCCAGGATTTCGCCGGGGAAAGCATTGCTCTGATATTGCGGATACCACCCACCGATCTCCCCATCTCCGAGTTCCGGATGTTTAAAAGGTTTCCAATCCTGAAACCAGGCACCATTGGCTTTTGCCTGCTGATATTTCAGGGCGGCATGCTGGAATAGGGTATAGGCATCGTCGCCGGTAAAAGTATTTCCGGGGAGATCCATCCGATAGTTAAACAATTCTGTGGTAATGGAATATATCCCCATCTCCTGATAAGCCCAATCGGACTGAAGCCCGAATCCATATCGTTTGTTTTCCTTCTCATTGTAATGGACCACCCAGGTCCGCGGCATTTCATAGCCCCGGGCAGCAGCGAATTTATTGCCGGATTTTGCTTCCAGATCTTTCTTGTAATCACCGATCGAATCCGGGTACATCCAAGCTTTGGGCATATCGTCGCCCATCATTTCCACGTACTTTTTCCCCATAATCAGATCATAAACAGCGATATCCTTTGGATGCATGGTTACATCTGAAGAGACGCCCATCGGCCGGTAGGTAAATCCGCCTGAAGTATGGTAGAACTGTGCCATCATGATATTGTGATGGGTAGAGAAAAATTCGGCCAAAGCCTGCACTTCCGTTGCAGAAGTCGGATAATCGCCTGTTCCACCCTGATAACCGTTATCATCGAACCAGACCTCCGGAAAATTCCGGTTCAGATCGAATCCCTGTTCCGAATCTTCCCCGCGCTTGCCATCCCCATCGTTATCCTTATCCTCCCTGATCACCGACCATCGCTGTTTATCGGTTTTATCCTTCTCCCCAAGACTGATCATAATCCTTGGATCCACCTCATCCTGAATATATTGTCCCTTCGGATCTTTATATCTGAAAGAGGTGATCCGGCCATCCCCATCCAGATCATCCGGCCCGTCTTCATTGATTTTTCCATCATGGTCATCGTCCTTCATCAAACTGTTTCCGCGTTGGGAAAGATCTTTTTCCACACTGTTGTAAACACCATCGGGGTTGACAATGGGACAGATATAAAAAGAATTTCTATCGATGAGATCCGTGATCTCCGTATCTGATCCATAACCTGTTACCAGTTTATTAATCGTATAAAGGCAAACTTCGGTTCCGGTAAATTCATTTCCATGTGTTGATCCGCAAATCCAATGACCCGGCTTAGCCTGATCATTGGTCATTGGAGGTACATTATCTACAGGTTCCTGACGGGGATTTCGCAATTGAACGAACCGATCAAGCGGAGTGCCGGTCTTTTTATTGCTGATAATCAGCACATAAACCGGCCGGTCCATGGTACTTTTCCCGATCACTCTCAAATCGGTAATATCCGGATAAGCGTTAGAAACCGCTTTCAGGAAGCTTTCAGATCCTGTGAAACCATGATACTTATCGAAGTTAATTGGCACCTTTTGAGCATGAGCCACAAAACCAACGATGAAGCTTATGCAGAATACACATATCATTAATTTTTTCATAACGATCCTGGTTTAGGTTTACGGATAAAAATTACATAAATTATTACAAAATTGCAGTTCGGGTAGAATGTTCTGCAACAGATCACCCGAACCTACCGGGTACGGGTCTGGGACTGGTTATTAGGCTTCCCGGAACTTCTTCTTCCACCTCAGAGCAACATTCACCAGGCTGATCAGAACCGGGACCTCAACCAAAGGACCGATTACTGCAGCAAAAGCTTCTCCGGAATTTATTCCGAATACCGAAATGGCTACAGCAATGGCTAATTCGAAGTTATTACTGGCAGCTGTAAATGAAATGGTTGCAGTCTTGGCATAACCAACTCCTGTCCGTTTGGCCATGAAGAATGAGATACTAAACATTACCAGAAAATAGATGACCAGCGGAATGGCGATACGAACCACATCAAATGGAAGCTTGATGATATAATCGCCTTTAAGGGAGAACATGACAAGAATCGTAAAAAGTAGTGCGATAAGAGTTAGCGGACTGATCTTAGGAATAAATTTCTCCTGGTACCAGGTTTTATCTTTGATCCGTATTAAGGCAAATCGGGTGATCATTCCGGCGATGAAAGGAATTCCGAGGTAAATAAATACACTTTTTGCAATCTGTGCCATCGTAATATGAACCTCTGTGGTTTCCCGGCCGAACCAGCCTGGTACTATGGTGATAAACACGTAAGCATAAACAGAGAAAAAGAGTACCTGGAAAATACTGTTGAAAGCCACAAGCCCTGCTGCATATTCGGTATCGCCCTTGGCCAGGTCATTCCAGACAATTACCATTGCAATACATCTTGCTAACCCGATAAGTATCAATCCGGTCATGTAATGCGGCATATCCGGCAAGAGCAGTATAGCCAGAAAAAACATCAGAATCGGACCAATTATCCAGTTTTGAATCAGCGAAAGGAGAAGAACCCTCCAATTGCGAAAAACCTGTCCCAACTCTTCATATTTCACTTTGGCTAAAGGAGGATACATCATGATAATCAATCCGATGGCAATCGGAATGTTAGTCGTACCGGAACTCATCGAATTCCAGAAACCGGCCACGGAAGGCGAAAAATATCCCCAGAGAACTCCAGTGAGCATCGCCAGGAAGATCCAGAGGGTGAGGTAACGGTCGAGGAAGGAGAGCTTTTTCATGATGTGCTGATGTGTTGATGTGCTGATGTGTTGATGAAAGAAGATTTAGATCAGGGTTTAATTTTATTGTAGAGGGGGATCAGGTGATCGTCATAAAAACCGGAGATGGTGCTTTCAACGGGGCCGAGTGGCTTAATCGGGACCAGGTCAATAACTTCGGGATAGGTAAGGCCGGAATGGAAAAGGGTTTCGACGGTTCCATGCATCATTTCTGAAATTACCGTTTCTGCTTCATCGTGGTTCATTCCAAAACTAATCGCCAGTTCTTTCAGTTTCTGAAGCTGGAACCAGAAATAGGTATGGCCCATGGCACTGATCATGGCATAGGCCTCAATCTTGGGCTCATCAACCTCAGGCGAATAACCCAGTGGCTTTATCAGGTCCAGCAGCTCAGCTTTTCTGTCTTCGGCTATATCTGGCGCAAAACAAACCGGATTGACTCCTTTATTGATGTAGCTTGAGGCACTCGGGTTAATTCGTGCAATATTCCTGATGCCACCGAGTATTGCTCTGATCTTTTCGATAGTAAATTTCGGAGCCAGGGAGACAACTGTTGCCGCCGGATTAATACCCGCTTTGATGTTGGCAAGGGTTTCCATCATCACGGGCGGATGAACAGCAAGGAAAACCAGGTCGGCTGTAATAACCTCTTGTAAAGCGATGGAATTAATGGAGATCGATGGAAATTTATGCTTTAGGGCATCCAGAACTTCCCTGTTGGGATCATAAACAGAAATGTGATCCAAAGCCATACCGGCATTGGAGAATGCCTGCAGGAAGATTCGTGTGACTCTTCCCCCGCCAATGAATCCGATTGTTTTCATAGCATTGAACATTATTAGGTTTAAGCTATTCCGGGAATTTTGAGAATTTTTCGCGGATTTCATCCCTGACGCGCCGGTAAATCGGCAAAACTATTTCTTCCGTACCGACAGCGTCAGCCGGATCATCGAAACCGATGTGTACCCGGTGTTTCACTTTTCCGATAAAAACAGGACAGACCTCGCGGGCACCGTCGCATACCGTAACTACATAATCAAACTCATCGGTAACAAACTGATCGACAAGCTTGGGATGCTCTGCTGTTATATCGATCCCCATTTCGGCCATCACTTTAATGGCATAAGGATTTACTCTTTCTGCCGGTTTGGTTCCTGCTGACAGAACTTCCCATTCGGGATGAAACGATTTCAAAAACCCCTGGGCCATCTGGCTTCGGCAGGAGTTGCCGGTGCATAGGATTAGTACTTTCATTTTGTATTTCGGAATTTCAGTTGGCACATGCAGGATCCGGAAAGGCGGGACTGGTTGTCAAAAACAAGAGGAAGTCCGTCGCGTTCCCATTCGACCATTCCGCCGCCAAGACCGGCAATTTTTTTAAAGCCGGCGCTGATCAGCATTTGTATGACCTCACGGCTTTGAATCCCAGATGTATCTGCAACAATGATCTCCTGTTCAACAGGTAGTTTATCGAGATAATGGCCAATTTCCTGCCAGGGGCAATAGAGTACCTGCGGTACATCAAAAGCTTTATAGGTGCAAAGCAGTTCCGGACGGATATCGAGGATAACAGATCCCTCCTGACAACGCTTAAAAGCTTCGCGAGGAGTATATTGCAATTGACTGCCTACTGAAAAGCTCATCGCTTTAATTATTACATCCGCACAAAGGAGGGCTTCTCAGCAGTTATGGTTATACTGTAGAGCCCAACTTTACTGTTTTTTAAAGTATCAATCTGATCCGGGCTAAGAAACTCATTCAGAATGGCTTCCGGTAATTCAATAGGCTTCTTTTTTTTAATATCGATGTTCTTGAAGCCACTCTTTGAGATAATATCGAGGTATTTCTCAACTGGCAACGCACCTGCCACGCAGCCTGCATAGAGTTCGGCCTGCTCCAGCAATTCAGCCGGAATTACGCCTTCGGTAACCACATCGCTGATGCAGAAATGGCCGCCCGGTTTCAGAACCCGTATCATCTCGAGAAATGCCCGGTGCTTATCAGGAACCAGGTTAATTACACAATTGCTGATAATCACATCAGCCTTATTGGCTGTGACAGGCAGATTCTCAATTTCGCCGAGGCGGAATTTCACATTCGTGTACCCAAGTTTTTCGACATTGGTTTTAGCCCGCTGAATCATTTCCGGAGTCATATCTATACCGATCACCTCACCCTCCGGACCGACCAACTGCCTGGCGATAAAACAGTCATTCCCGGCACCTGAGCCCAAGTCAATTACAGTATCCCCGGCTTTTATGCCGGCATATTCAGTGGGTAACCCGCAACCGAGGTTCAGGTCGGCTTCCGGCACATATCCTTCGATTCCGTCGTACTCATCTTTGAACACAGAGAAACCCGGAACGGGATTACCGCTGCAACCGCAACCACAACCCATATTTTCTGATGCGGCAATTTTGCCGTATCTGTCTTTAACGAGATCTTTCAGATCTTTTGAATCACAACAACCCATATCAAATTGAATTAAATATTTCCAAAAATTAGTCCGGTGAAAGTGGCCATAACAACAACCAAAACCACGTAAACAATGGTTTTCTGCGTCCCGATCAAACCCCGAATCACCAGCATGTTCGGCAGTGATAGACTCGGACCCGCCAAAAGCAGGGCCAATGCCGGACCTTTTCCCATTCCGGCTGATAAAAGTCCCTGAACAATAGGCACTTCCGTTAATGTAGCAAAGTACATAAAAGCGCCAACTATCGATGCAAAAAAGTTGGAGAATAACGAGTTGCCACCAACCAATGAAGCAATCCACTGATTTGGAATTACACCGCGGATGGTGGTGCCATCGTGGGTCGACCCAAGCAGGAATCCGGCAATCACCACGCCGATTGCCAATAGGGGAACAATTTGTTTAGTGAAACCCCAGGTCGAGAGGATCCATTCACGGTTGTCCTCATCTTTCTTATCCAAAAGGGAGATCAGGCTGACCCCGGCGATCCCCACCACCATTGGAATCATCGGACTATCGGTTAACAAGGCTGATAATCCGGTCACAACAACCACACCAGCCACCTGCCACCAGGCAATCTTCAGAACATAGGTCATGGAGAAGGCCAATACCAGGCTGAAGAATCCCGTGATAAACCATTTATGTGCCCAGATCCAATACCAGGTTCCGGATGTGACATCCGCAGAGGGTTTACCCCAATTGGCAAAAACCAGGATCAGCACCAGGCTGAAAAAGTGCAAAGCGGTTAGGCTCATGGGTCTTTTCTCAGGAACATCAGGAAAATTCAACTGTTCTTTTGCCTTAAGTCTTTCCTCTTTCCGGTATATGAATGCCATAATCAGACCGATAACCACACTGAAAGATACCGCACCGATAACTCGTGCAACGCCCATTTCAGCTCCCAAAATCTTCGCTGTCAGGATAATAGCCAAAATGTTGATAGCAGGACCCGAATATAGAAAAGCGATTGCCGGTCCGAGGCCCGCACCTCTTTTGTGAATACTGGAAAAAAGAGGAAGAATGGTGCAGCTGCAAACAGCAAGGATGGTTCCGGATACTGCCGCAACCGTGTAAGCCACCCATTTCTTTGCCTTGGCACCAAAATATTTGATTACCGAACCTTGACTTACAAATACCGATATTACACCGGCGATGAGGAAAGCGGGAAGCAAACACATAATGAAGTGTTCCCGGGCATACCATTTGCTCAGGTCGAGTGTCGCATCTATTGCCTCCCTGAAAACCGGGCTCCAGATCGGCATAAAGAATATCGCCAGAAAAGCGACTATCAGCCAGAAGAGAAATTTGAATTCAGAATTTTTTTCCATGAGAAAAGTCGGTTATCGGTTGTCGGTTATCGGTTGTCGGTTGGCTGACTACTTATCGCATAACTGATAACTGTTAACTGATAACTGCTAACATTTTTAAATTATCATCGTTGTTATAATATAGTATATCCCCACCCCGATAAACAACACAGCGACTACCCGCCGGAACCAAAGTTCGAAAACTTTGATTTTGTTATAGATTGATCCAACACTGCCGAAAGCATAGGCGATCATCCATGCAAAGAGAATGACCGGCAAACCAGTGGCTATGGCGAAAACAAAAGGCAGATAGAGACCTTGAGCTGAGGCTATCGTCATCGGAATCAGTATGACGAAATAGAGTACGCCACTATAGGGACAGAAACCAAGTGCAAAAACCACACCCAGGAGAAATACTCCCCAATACCCCTTACCCGCCTGATCCTCCATCCGTTCGGTAAGTTTGCCTAACCCGGGAATTTTCGACTCGATAACACCCAGCATGAATAATCCGATAATGATCAAAACAGGCCCCAGTATCTTTTCTCCCCACCGTTGAAAGAAACCCGATAATCCCACTTCTCCGAGGCCGAAATAGAACAGGAGTCCGATCACCGTATAGGTAAAGGCACGCCCCAAGGTGTAAATTACTCCTTTTAGTAAAACCGTCTTTTTATCGGTAATGTTTTTACCGATAAAGGCAATAGCGCTAATGTTCGTTGCTAACGGGCACGGGCTGATGGCGGTCATCAGTCCGAGCAGAAAGGCCGTAAGCACCGGCCACTGCGAGTTTTCCAATAATCCCTGTAACCAGCTCATGCCTTACTTAACAAACTTTTCGATGTTGGCTTTGACTTCTGCTTTGAGCTTGTCAGGTTCATTCACAGCATACATGAATCCTTTGTCGACAATATTGATCTGGTCCTTACCATTCACGATTAACAAGGATTGTCCTTCAACCTTCAGCCTTTTCACTAAATCCTCATTCTCCTTTTCTTCAATATTCACCGATTTAAAGAAGACATCACCGCGTTTCACTGCCTCAGGAAAGAATTCATTCACTGCCTGTTCGGCGACCTTTTCAACGGTTTGGCAGGTGGTACACCTGCGAGTAAAGTGAAAATAATACACCTCCGTTGGAGTTGATTTTTTTACCTGTTTAGCAGGTTCATTTGTCTGTGCTACAGATGAATCGGTAAATATTGTTCCGATCAGAAGTAAGAATGCAAGCATAATAAAACCAAGCTTTTTCATACTCATTGATTTATTTGGTTAGCAATTGTTTGATTTCATTAGCACTGGGTACACGGCCCTTTAACAGAACTTTCCCGTCTACAACCAAAGCCGGTGTGGTCATTATGCCAAAGGACATAATTTCCACGATATCTTCAACCTTGGTAATTGTAGCATCGATTTTTTGTTCTTCCACGACTTCGCGGGTTACTTTTTCCAGGCTTTTACATTTTGAACAGCCGGTTCCTAAGATTTTGATTTCCATATTTATTTTTATTGTAGGGACGCATATTTGCGTCCATGCATGTCATTTGCATTGATTATCAGTTACTGGTGTTGATTGCAACAGGTGCCCAAAGAGTTCCTTAGCCCGCTCCCAGTTCTCACGATTGATGCAATACCGGATCTTTGGGTACTCGATTGTTCCCTGGATCAGCCCGGCTGATTTCAATTCCTTGAGGTGCTGGGAGAGAGTTGAGCGGGCGATGGGGAGATCCTCGGCGAGATCACCGCTGAAACAGCAGGTCTGGGTCGATAGTAACTCCATAATATAAACCCTGACCGGATGCCCAAGTGCTTTGGCAAAACGTGCAAGCTGTTCATGGTCATCCGTTATAAATTTTGTGTTCATTATTTTTGTTTCTTATTTCGCAAAAATACGAAACATAATTACATTTCAAAGGATCGATTAAAAAAAGTTAATGACATCATCTTTAACTTTTGTTTAACAATTAACAAATCAAAAGGGCTATATCTTTGAAGAAAGAATTGTAAAAATGAAAAAAATCTTAGTAATCTTCTCTCTACTGGTTTTTGTAGGCGTTTACACGGTTCCGGCTATTACCATGCCGAAAGATGTAGCTGCAAAAATCGTAGCTGTTGACAAAGACAAAAAAGTAAAAGCTTCCAAAGCCGATGTTAAAAATTTAAATGGTCAATCTTGTTGTGCTGGCACCAAAGCTGGTTGTTGTGATCCGGCTAAAGCCGACTGTTGTAAAAATGCTAAAGTTGGCTGTTGTGACCCCACGAAAGCCGACTGTTGTAAAGATGGTAAAGCCGGGTGCTGTGAAGGCGCTAAAGGTTCTTGCTGTGGAGTAGCTGCAGCCTCCTGTTGCGGAGTTTCCACAACGTCCTGTTGCACAGGTACCGAAGGGTTCACTGCTGCATGCGCTACTGCCTGCAAAGGGGCTGCTTCTATCAAAGGAACCACTACGAAAGCTGAAGAGAAAAAGTAATATCTGGAATATTTCTCTCTGAAAAAGCCCTGATTTACGGGGCTTTTTCCGTTTTATCGGTTTACTGAATGTCTACCAGCTCCTGAGGCTCCCATGCCATGATGATTCTTTAAGTCGTATTTATCGGCTTTTTTCAAATTGTAAGGGGAGGTTATTCCTCCCCTTTTCTAATAATCAGAGGCTATGTATTTAAAGTATTTGGGGTTATTGCTTTGATAGCTTCTGGAGAGATTCCATTACTTTTGATAATCATCCATTGAAGATTTGATACCTGACTCTGTTGGAATGAAATCAATTGCAAAGTTAGCTGTAATTTATGCCACGGATTTTGTAATGATCATTCTGGTATTTTTTTCTTGCGATAAAGGTAACCTCCCCCCTGTGTCTAAATTAACTGCTTTCCCTTCAATCGGTGATACCTCAATATTATTTGAATTCAATGCTGATGAATCGGAGGACGACCGCAGTTTTACCATAGCATTACAATATCGCTGGGATTTCGATGGAGACGGGGTATGGGATACTGAATACTCCAATAATAGCGCTATTGCCCATCAGTTTAAGCAGCCGGGAAACTATAATGTCGCAGTCGAGGTGAAAGATATCGATGGCCTTTCTGCCATTGCCGGAGACTCAGTTGAAGTATTTGGAGAGAATCTGGACATCGACACCCTGCATGACAGCCGGGACGGGAATAAGTACAGGATTGTCAAAATCGGTGGTCAATGGTGGATGGCCGAAAACCTCCGCTACGGAATTGTTATTCCAACCGATCGAGAACAGACTGATAATGATACAGTTGAAATGTACAGGATTCTTCAATCCATAGGCTGGGATACCGTTGGCGGTATCTACCTCTGGCTCGAAACCATGAATTACCGGGTAAATGATCCGAAAGGGATTTGCCCGGGCGGGTGGCACCTTCCGACCAGGGAGGAATGGGAAGGTCTATTTGCACCTTACCCACCTCTTTATTCATTGCAATATTATGGTAAGGAGGGCCTTTCTAATCTCAATCTGGATCTCAACAACGGAGGATTCAGAATGGAAGATTTATTCATAGGATGTTTTATAGGTAATCCGCACGTGTCTGGTTTCTGGTCATCTTCATATACAGTGGAGGACCAGGAATACCTTCCTTATTTTTGTAGTTTCAGCAGCGATGACCATTTTCTTTTTCCTGGCTATTGGTCTAATAGTGGGCTTACACAATATTATTCAGTCAGATGTTTGAAAGACAATTAAGGGCAAATCTATCAGTATGAGAAACATCGATTTATATGCAGTTATACTTCTGGTGATTTTTTCTTCCTGCTCCAATAGTCTGGATCTGGTTGACCCGGTCGATCCGATCCCCATTGTTTACTTTCAAATGAATCCGGTCGATAGTTTATTTTATCTGACGTTAACCCGAACATTTTCGGGTGATGACAATGGATATGATCTGGCCCGTGATGTAAATCAAGTGTTTTATGATAGTGCCGATATCAGTCTTGAAGGGTGGAGCAAACAATATAAAGTCTGGGAGACTCAATTTGAACTTTCTGACCGGTCAAAAATTCTCGGAATCTTTCCGGAAGTTCCAGGATATTGTTATGAAACGGCAAATTAGTTTTCCAAATTTTTGGGTCAAATAACCAGTTTCAGGTTAGTCATTAATTTACCGGGAATATCAAACCCCGTTTTTTCCAGAATTCCTGTAATTTCTGCGCCTGTAGTTCCCTCCAGGTTTGACCATGAGATCGCTCTTTATCCGGACGGTTATAAAATAGAAATTTCAATCGGCCAGGGTGTAAAATACTGTCAACTGTTGTGTGAATTTCATTTTCAGGAATTTGAAGGAAAATGGGTGGATCATTCGGTAACATTTACGTTAAGAAAAAATATCATGATCATTGGAAATAGTTATTTATACCCCGATCTGTTTTTTAACCAACTAACAAAGAATATTACGCCCATAAACGACACCATTGCAAGGAAGTTTATCTCACTTAACCTTATTTTTCTTGCAGGAGATCAATATTACAAAGATTATATTGATACTTATGTAAATGCAGGTTTATAACGAGGTTTTAAAACACTACCACCAAACGGAACATTTCGATACCACCCTTTTGAGTTGTTGATCTGCTGCGGGTTTCCAGAGGGATGTTTTTTTGTTTTTCCGAGGAAGATTAGCAGTTGCAGATTTTGATTTAAAACAAGTACCATTTTTCGAGTTTTGAATTTCTCAGGAGATCGACCGTAATATGTTTCTTATCTCTCAACTAATTAGCATTTTAGCATCCTCTTGTCTGACTGACTTTACTCTCAGGTTTAGTAAGCCAAGAAATAGCATTACGACACCTCGTCTCAGTATTAAAAATATAATTACTTGATATGCTGATAATTACCTTGTTGCCGCGCGGCAACTCTGTTGTTTCCTTCGCAAAAACTATTGAAGACTAATTGATGCGGTATTTGTCAGTGCCTGTTCAAATATAAGCATCTTTTTCTATTTTCCCTTACAGAAGGAAGATAAGCTCTGGAATATCCTGAGGAACATGAAAAATGAAGAAAAGATCCAGCCTAAACTCATCAACAGTGTGATCCATCAGTGGTCCTTAAACGCTTTTCAAGGACTGGTTCAGGTTCTGTCAAGGGTGCCTGTGTGATGGCCTTGTGCGAAGGGAGAGGCATTTACTTGCCCTTGACGGGTTCTGATAATACCTTATCTTGGCGATTAAGAGCTTTGATGGGGCACGAAAATATTGTTAATAACTTTCTTAATAGGTACTAACATATATAGAGCTAAAACACTTACCTGATTTTTATTAAAAGGTCGAGTTGTGTCCGCAAAATGGAACACTTACCGAATCAAAGGATTAGGAATTATTCATTTATACAATATGCAAATCTGCACCAAAACCAAACAATGACTTTACCCACTGGCGTTAGGTGCCAGGACTGGAAACCCTCAGGAAAAGTTGAAAGTAACGCCAAAAATATTGGCCAGTTACAAAAGGCGATGTCTTCTTCCTTCGGGAAAATGAAGAAAAGAAAAGGTTTGATTTGATGAGCTAGACACTCCAAATGATTAAGTGAGTCAATTGATTACAATTTTTGAGAATGTGACTTTATCCATAGATTGTAAAATTTTCACGAAATATATTCCAGGTTTCCAGCGATTCGTATATATTCTAACAAATGAGTTTTGCATTGCTGAGCTTTCCCCTTGATGCATGATCTGGCCCAGTGTATTGAAGATGACGATATCACTTTTGCCGTTGAGCCCATTAATAAGAATCCCTTCTTCTGGTCTGAAGAATACTCGGATTTCGGATGTCAGGGCTTGTGGATTTGCATTATTACTTTTAAGCCCAATGGTGCCATCAGACCGAATGTTCTGAGCAAGAAGTCTAGTTTCCAATAAACTACCACCCTCTTCGCCGAAAACCATTACTCCCTGTCCTCCGATTATCGGCGTGAAACCATACATGTATTTGCTGGTTCTCAAGTCGTTGATTAAAGTTTCGTCAGGCCAACAAAGATGTCCATCCATTGTAAGAGCAACTGCTTTAATAACTTGAAAGATATCTGTACTAAAAATAGGATCACGGTAAACAATGACGACAGTATCATTTATTATAGAAGCAAAAGAACCTCCGGGTTCAAATTTATTTTTTATTTCAATACCATCAGATCCCCATTTTAATTCCCCGGTCTGGCTGATTAATTGTCCATAAAGAGAAAAAAATGTACCATTCGAAGATTCTTGTTCATTATACCATAAAACAAGGACATCCCCATTTGAATTTATTCCTTGCACCACCGGAATGTAATGGTTAATTGAATTATTCTCCGAAATCTTCAGACCAGGTTCAGGCCAAAGGATGTTTCCATCCTCTGTGATCCCTTGAATGTAAGCAATTGATCGAGCCGGATAGCAAGCATTAGCATGCCATGTTATATAAAAGATGCCGTCCTCCCCAGCATAGGTTTCGACAGAAGTACCCGGACCTATACATTGGGTTGAGATAGGAAGATCCTTAGCCCAGAGATCACGGCCGTTGTTATCAATTTTCTTAACCAATATTTGATCTGAAGCGATCGGGGGTTCGGCGGTGAAAGCAATCATTAAGCTTCCGTCAGAAAAACTTATGGCACCCTTTCCCAATAGGTCAAAGAGGTTATCCTTTATTATCTTAGGTTGCGAATTCCATAAAACTATACCGTCATTAGATATTCGATAAATAAAGACTTGGGACTTGTCCAAAATGCCAGTTTTATTGTACCGGTTTAAAATTAAGTATATTGAATTGTCTTGATTAACAACAATTCTGGGATTTCCCTCATTAGTTCCTTCAATTATGAATTTGGTTCCATTCTCACCCCAAAGCAATTTACCAGTTTGATCAATCTTATACATGGATATATCGCGAGTACCATCCTGTAAAACCTCACTTAAAGCGATCAATGCATCACCGGTTAAATTGACGTTTAAATCATAATTCCCTTTTTGAGGCTGATTACTGATCATCATGCCATTCCCTTCAAATTGAGGATACCCATTAGCATCTAAGGCTTGTAAAAAAAGATAAGAATTCTTATTTATCCCCTTAGCATAAGTAATAAAGTATAAATTATAATTAGAATATACAATTTTAGCACCATATGGAGATCCATCTTGACAAATAGTCAAATTGGATGAGGGATTATTACTCCATTGAGCTTCAATAACAAGGCTTGAAGCAATTAATAATAGCGCAGTTAGTCGGGCTCTTAATGAAAAATTGCCAGAGAAAGTTTTAATGTACATTTCAATTTACGTTTTACTTGGACCTAAATAAAGACTCAGAGATTGATGGTAACTTGGTTAATTATCTGGCAATTATAAAGTTGATGGCTTTTTCTTTTATGGTTTGTCCGTCAACTTTTGCTTTAATATTAGCGGTGTAACTTCCAGGTGGCATGCCCTGAACATTAAAGGAACTAACAAGGTTTTTTGTTTTCTTTTCCTTCCACTTGTGTGAATTTTGATCGATTAATTCAATATCAAACTCGGGAGATATCTCATTGTTTTCATCGATTTGAATTGTTAACTGGTCGCTTGACGGATTAGGGAAAAGCAAGGCATTTAATGTATAACAGATTGGACAGTTAATAGAGAAAACCTGACTAAGAGTCGGCCCGCAATCGTTTATAGCCCTTAATGTTAGTGTATGTGTTCCTGGAGAAGTCACTTGAATTTGAATTCGTGGCGGAGTATCATAAGTATATAGAATTTGTATGGCATTTGAAGATTTGATCCACTCATATGTATCAGCCGTGTATAATCCTGAGCTACTTGTAGCATTTCCGTAATACCAAATCGGAACATAGCATTGCACCGTTGAAGACCCATCAATAGTTGGAGTTTTGGGTCGTCCTGCCCAGACTGGTTTTTGATAGAATTCGATTGAATCAGGATCCAAATAGTAGTTAAGCTTTCCGTAATTAACCTTGAATTTAATCACAGCATCTCTGCCAGTATCATTCAGAGGAGCGGTATT
Source organism: Porphyromonadaceae bacterium (assembly GCA_007280905.1). Taxonomy (GTDB): domain Bacteria; phylum Bacteroidota; class Bacteroidia; order Bacteroidales; family UBA12481; genus UBA12481. Next base: position 19,086 of record QYQM01000027.1, read on the forward strand.
GGCAACTGAACCAGTCGACCATTGATAACCCGAGCCAGGGTATTCTAGTTTATATTGAATCGACCGGTGACCTGAAGGAACATTGGTGATTGCTTGCGGTTTGTATGCTAGATCGTCTCCATTAACCTGGACTGGTGAGTAAATCAAATAATTTGCGTTACAATTTATTCCCAATGCATTATTGGATGCAACTCTCAGGTAACCACTACCTGTAGCGCCTGGCCAAGTCGGCCCATATGAGTTCTTAACAATCCAATACTCTCCATAATAAGGATCATAGTCCCAGCCAACAATCACGACCGCATGATTTGTCGCGCATCCGACGTCTCCATATAAAACTTCTCCCATGTAATCGTCATGCAAATCCTGATCATAAGACATGGTCGTATAAATTGGACCATATTCCATCAGAGCCGTTTTGATGTTGGTTTTAGCAGGGTCGCATTTAATAAATTGATTAAATCTGTATCGTTCACAAAAAAAACTTGTACGAAGGCTATCGGAGATTAAAGAGTCCCAAGGGAATTCGCTTTCTTCAATGATTCCGTTAGTGCATAGTTTCACGAGTGCATCATAATTAGTACCTGAGAAATCACCTAGAGATCCTCGGAGGTTCCACCACTCAAAAGGTATACTGTAATTATTGCCTAAAAAATTATAGTAGAATGCAATAAAGGCTGGACTAAACTCTTTAGCCCCTTCGGTAACGGGTAAATTGTGGTGAAAATTATATACACTCTCAGCCACAGTTGAGGAAGCCATTGCATAGCATACTCCATGAGCACCCTGATCCTTTGGCACAGAAACCCAGTTCTTGTTATTTACGTTTTTCCAGGTAAAATGCTCAGGAAAACCTGGATCAGGATCTGGTATTTCAATCGGTTCGGGTGGAGGAGGTAAAGTGTCAGGAGGTGGAGCACCAATAGGATTATTATAGAGATATGAATAATCAGGATCTTCATCCAACATGGCCAACATATGTTTACTGGGTTTGTCAGGGGCATCACATATGGGGTAATGAAATACCTGAGGTCCATTTTTAACTTCTTTGAGGCGCAAGGTGTATCCTTTCTTCGCGCAATAAGAATATTCCTTGCCGACCACTCCATGGAAAAAATCCCATAAATTTACTTGATCTCCATTCGGCAGGATACACCGTTCTTCTTTTGATTGAGGATCCTTAGTTATTTTATAGCCAAGTCCCTTGCAGTAATCCCGAGCAGTGTTTTTAAACGCCGGGGTTTGACCGAATCCCAAGATGCCAATAGATAGCATCACAAGCAGAAAGCTTTTTTTCATGTTCTTTTGTTTTTTTTATCAATCTCTGAGTCATTTAAATACGTGGAAAAGTTAGGCGAAAACTGGCACAATACAGGAACGAAAATAAATAGAGAACTTGGGGTAATGGAAGATAAGTGCCTCTGTTCTTAATAAATGGCAAGGTATAATTAAGAGTATAAAGCCATTATCACTTTCGAATCGTTCCATCTTTAGGATATAAGAATAAGATGAGAATCTTGTGGTTTATAAATTTACAAAATATTTCTTAATCATTGGGTCTTTTATTAACTTTTCCCAATGCCCACTTTCCATCTCTATAGAAAGAGATTGTAATACTATAATTCGTTGGTGATGGAGTCCAAGGGAATTGATAGAAATCAGCTTACCCAAATAAAGAAGGAAACGGTATCAAAGGTAAATCGGACGATCCCTCCAGTCAACTGATCTGAATCTGTATTCCAGTATTGGTGTAGCCAAAACAGGTGTATTTTACCAGTGGAAATCCTTTTTGGTACCTTAACCTATCGTTGTTTTCGATTTTAGTGCATTAAATTCATCTTGACGGTCCCGTAGCGATTGAAAACTCACCAACGCTGGCCTCTGATGCGAATCCCTTACCTCCTGCATCATTCGGTAATTCGCAATGAGCAGTTCCTTAAGCTCAGCAGGGAAAGCCTTCTGAGCTGATCCCAGTTCAGGGTACATTCCACCGGCATATTGATTAACTCTGGCCGACTGTATCGCTCCCAGAATTTCCGGAAAGTTTGCCTTGATGTTACGGGTCGTTGGACCATCGATCACGATTTCCGGTTCCCGTTCCGAAAACAATCCAAGGGTCGGTTTACTGTAATAACCCGTCTTTACTTTCCCCAAAAGATTAGCCTGGTAAGTTCTGCCGTCCGATGCACCCACGACCGGATACTTACCTTTTTCGAACTGCTGGGACTGGATCAGGGCCACGTTTGCCACCGTCCGGACCACTGCAGCGCCGGTCAGGAATGCCAGGAGTGTTTGGGTTAAATCTGCATTGACTACTACGTTGGAGTTGACCCTTGCAACCTCCATTATACCCTCAATGAAGGTCTGTGCGACTGCGATTTTCTGCTGACGGAGTGCATATTTTTTCTCAATAGCTGCTTTTTGTTTGTCGGTCAGACTGGCTACCGCAAGTTCCCTGTTTTTTGCGGCCTCCTGCATGGTTCCGATGGCGTCGAGTATCGTGTTGGCTCCCCGGGCATAATCCTCCAGCTGCTGGAATTTCTTCTCCTGGGTCTCCTTGTCGAGTTCACGAAGTTTATCATCACGTTCAGTCGCCCCGATAATATCCTCTGCGTAATCCTTTTCAACACGGGCCCGCCGGCCTTCCATGGTCTTTTTATTCAGGTAATCATCCTCGAGCAATTGTTGGGCAAAGGCACTGGTCGGCTTCATGTCCTTCATCGTACTGATGTCTTTATCCCAATCCTCATAGAATTTATCATACTGATCCTGAAGTTCCTTCATTGCCTTTTCAGTTTCCTTAATACCGGCATCCCGGATATCAACGAGGGTATCCTGGAGCTTTTCTTCTTCTTTGGAGGTATCGAAGCCATGGGCCCTCAGCCTGACAATGGTTTTATTCTGAGAATCTATTTCGAGGGCATCAAGTTATTACCCCTTAAGCAATTATCTTTGTTCAGTATAATACCTGAAAAACATGAGAAAGTACCTGTGTGTTCCTTTCGGGATGGTTCAGCTCGGACCGGATAACCAGTCGGGAGGATTGATGATCATGCCTTCGGCATAGGACCTTACCCTGAAAGATGGAGCCGTTGACAGTCCCTATCGCGGTGCCCAGTCGGGCTATCATTCGCGGATCCTTAAACAGACTGAAGTGGCTCTGCCCGGTTATTATTCGGTGGATTTATATGATGCCTATATGAAGGCAGAAATGACCGCCTCCACACGATGCGGCTTTCTCCGGTTTTCGATTTGAGTACCCCACTGTTTGATAAAATCACCATTCGACTTGATGCCCGGTATTATGGAGGAAAAACGTTTACTATTGAAACCCGGAACCTTTCTGATGAATCATTTTATATCAGGTCTGCTCTACTGAATGGCCGGAAACTTGAAAAACCTCAGATTCATTTTGCAGATTTGGTAAAGGGAGGTTCACTGATTATTGAGACAGATACAAAACCAGTAATCAATTAATTGATAAATCCATCGACAAAGAGAAATCGATTGACCCTCACTAGGTTGCCATAGCCATAAGCCCCTTGAGATATTTACCCTCAGGGAAACTGGTGATGACAGGATGATCCGGTGCCTGCGACAACCACCTGAGGATCTTCATTTCCCGGCCTGCGTCAATGGCTGCATCGGCAACAATCTTCTGGAAAAGAAGATCTTCCATATGGCCAGAGCAGGAAAAGGTAAACAAGAAGCCACCAGGCTTCAGTAACTGCATGGCAATCATATTGATATCCTTATAGGCCCGTGCCCCTTTATCAACCTGGTGGCGCGACTCAACAAACTTGGGCGGATCCAGGATAATCAGGTCAAACAGGCGGTTATCAGTCCTGAATTTTCTGAGAGCGTGAAATACATCGACTTCCACCAATGTGTACTTATCTTCAGATAGGCCATTTAACCTGATATTCAAATCAGCCCGGGCAAGGGCCGGTCCGGATGAATCGAGTAAAGTTACGTGCCGGGCCCCGCCGGTTAAAGCAGCTACAGCAAAACCTCCGGTATAACTAAAACAGTCCAGCACATCCCGTTCCCTGGAACAGGAGCCGACCAGCGAACGGTTATCACGCTGATCCAGGTAAAATCCGGTTTTATGTCCTGTTTGGATGCTTAATCCATATTTCCTGCCTTCTTCATTTATTTCGATCACTTCCGGCGGTTCCTCACCCCAGAGTAATCCCACAGACTCACCAAGCCCCTCTTTTTTACGGACGGACAGGTCGGATCTTTCAAAAACTCCTTTACAGGGAACTACCTCGCGTAGAATTGCGACCAGCGTATCCTTCCAGTAATCTGCACCAGCCGTAGAAATCTGGCAAACCAGGTAGTCGCCGTAACGATCTGCCGTAAACCCGGGAAGGCCATCGGACTCAGAATAAATCAGCCTGATACCGGTGGTATCGGCACCAATTACCGGAGGCTTCCTTAACGCTATCGCCTCCTCAATTTTCCTCCTGAAGAAATCCGGGCCGATCTCTGTATCCGTAAAGGACCACATCCTCACCGACATCTGTGATTCAGGCGACCAGGCACCGCGTCCCATAAATAGTCCTCCGGCAGTTAATACCTCCACCGTTTCCCCTAATCCCGGTGATCCTGTAACCTTCTGAATCGCACCGCTGAAAATCCACGGATGCAGGCGTTTCACCGACTTCTCACGGCCCTGTTTTAAAATAACCTGTTTCATGATGGCAAATCTACCCAATTCCGATCGATTGGCTTCATGTAAAAAACGATTCCCGCTTTCGCGGGAATGATTGCTCGGACTGGCTCTTCATTAACCCCAGACTTCAGTCTGGGGATTCCAGGCAAGGCGAGGTAGTCTAATTCACTAAAATGTCAGGAGTGCCATCGCTATTTTTGATAAACTCAACTTTGCGGCAGTCGCGGTTCAGGCGAAGGGATTTTTCTTCCCATTTTATCTTGCCATCAACCGATTCACCACGGATTGTTATCTTAATACCACCATCTTCGGTATCGTAGTAAACGCAACCTGCAGAACCGCATTCGGGAGCCTGATCGTATTTTTGGGATATAATACCTATCTGCTGACCATTGACAAATACATTAATAGTGTTCTCTGAATTGGTCCAGACCGTTACTCCGAATTTCCGGGCACCGTTCCCATAACCTGTATAATCGCTCAAATTCGTATAACTTCCGCCGTATTTGCCGCAACCTAAAACCAGCAGAATCAAGACTAATAACGGCAACGATTTAATTAGTTTTGTTTTCATCTTTTGTTTTGATTTGTTGGCCCTAAAATAATAAAAAGTACAATCCAATGGCAAAATGATGAAAAAATCTGTTTCCAGTATTACCTCCTTTCTTCCAGTCCTCCTTTTCATCCTGCTTGCCGGCCTCATTCGCGCCCGAATCAACTTCTCATCCGACATGATCCCGGGAATCAACGGTGGTTACTACCCCCTTCTCGTGCGCAACCTTTTGGAATACGGTTCCATAAGATATCCTGATACACCGCTGGTCTATTGGATTCAGGCGCTTATAAGCCTGATTATCAGATTTATATCCGGGATGAATATCGATCAGTCTATCCTTTTGGCTTCCCGGTTATTTGATTCGTTTATTCCCCCATTAACCTGCCTCCCGGTATTTCTTGTCGCACGGTATCATCTTAAAGACCAGCCTAAATCCGGCGTTATTATACTTCTGATTACCGGTTTCAGCGTTCTGTATCTATCCTTCCTGGTGATCCTCAGTTCAGAAATGCAAAAGAATGCAGCAGGTTTGCTTTGGGTGGCCTGTTATCTATATTCTTTAAGCAGGATCATCGCGGAAAACAAACGTAAATATATATTGATCAGTCTGATTTTTCTGATCCTGATCGCCTTAACCCACATCGGCTGCTTTGCCGTTGCATTTCTGTTTACCCTGATTTATGGAACAATCTATCTGTTCCGATCAGCAAAACGAATCCGGATGAAAACCATCCTGATCGTTTTATCGGTATTTGCCGGATTAATCCTGATCAGTTTTGCCATTCTGGCCAAAGACCCCGACCGGATGCACCGGGTTATTTCATTTTACCTGAACCCGCTTCGGATCTTTGAATCGCCTTATCTTTTCGTTTTATTATCGGGGCAACAGGTTTACTACGGATTTCTTTTTCACAACTTCTTAATAATCAATATCTTTTCGATAGCCGGATTTTTCATCATCCTGATTAATCGTAAAAACCTTTCCTCCTCCGATCTTTCTTTTTCCTTGAGCCTATGTGCCTTGAGCCTTCTCCTTTCGTCTCCCCTGATCGGGATTGAATGGGCACTCCGGTATTACCTGATGGCCTTCCTTCCGATCTCATTTGCATTTATATATGTCTATAAATCATCGACTAACAAATTCTTCAAAATCTTTCTTTCTACCGTTCTTTTCTTTCTCACTTTCTTCTCTTTAGTGGTTGGAATCAACGGGAAGCGCAATCCTGCTATCAGTTCCCAATCGTATGCTGATTTAAAACGATTAAAAGGTGATATCACTATTAATCCGGATGATCTCATCGTCGCACGCCATGGCCTGGAATGGTGGACCGGCTGGGTTATGAGATGCCGCACAGGCAAGGAATATTGTTTGCGACCGGGAGATTGGGAAAAATATCCCCATATCTATTTGCTGCGCCAGAAAGCCGGAAACAATTACCCAAGCTATCAGGGATCCGGGCAATTTGCCGAATTTCCGATACCTGAAACGGCCGAAAAAATCAGTTCAAACGAATCCTTTGATATTTATATTTTGATCAAACCAACTGAAAACCAATATTATCCGGGAGATTTGCCTTTATTGCAGGGTGAAATCATGTCAGTTAATGGCGCTCTGCTTACGATTCGTTCCCAGGGGTACCTGCAACGTGTGATCCTCAATACGTCCACTCAGTATATTACCCGTCAACCAACTGAAATAAAGCCACGCATGCGTGCTGACGTATGGGGGCGCAGGGTTCCTTTCAGCTTGAATATCAAAGCAGAACGGGTAAAGATTTATGCAGAGGCTAACCGGTGATCCATCTGCTACCCAATTTGCAATGAAACAAACTACAGCCATTTAATGCCACAACCTATGCCCGGCTTTTGTATGCCTTGAATAGGTTTTCCGGCTAATGTAAGGTCCAGGGCCATTGCGAGATCCTCACCGGTTACCGGAATGTTGTTTGATGGCCTTGAGTCATCCATCTGGCCATGGTAGACGAGTGACATATCCTTGTTGAACACATAGAATTCAGGAGTACAGGCGGCATCAAAGGCTTGGGCCACCTCCTGCGTTTTGTCGAACAAGTAAGGAAACGGATAATTGTTCTTCCTGGCAACAACCGTCATCTGCTCCGGGGAATCATCCGGATACCGCCTGGCATCATTGCTATTAATCCCGATAAAGGAGACTCCCTTTTTGATATACTTATTGGCCATCGCTACCAATTCTTTATTCACGTGCTTGACGTAAGGACAATGGTTGCAGATGAACATGATGACCGTGGCTTTATCCGATTTGAGACCAGTTAATGACAGAATCTTCCCTGAAACGGTATCCGGCAGCATGAAATCCGGTGCTTTTGAGCCCAGGGGAAAGGGGTTTGAGGTGGTAAGCGACATAATAGGCTTGAGATTAGAAGGTTAGAGGTTAGAGATTCGAATTGAGAATTCTAAATTCCGAAGTTGGAGATTCAAGTAATTTTTTAAATGATAGAACGATTTCAGATTCATGGACCCTATCTGGTTTTAGCCAGCTGAACCATAAAGATAGCAATTCCGGCAAGAGCGCTGTCATCCCTACGAAGGTCGGGACCCCGTCATGCTATACGAAGGCGGGAAGGTGGGAACCCCTTGACGCTGCACTAAGGCCTGTAAAGGCGATCAACAACTTCGAAATAATACCTATCTTGGTACTATAATTCTAAATTTCCGACCATGAACAGGATACGGTTTATCATGGTCCTTTGTCTTTCCCTGTGCTGCTGTTCCCTGGCGTTTGGTCAGTCGCGTCCCCAAAAAGCAGCTGAGCAATTTTTTAATAAAAAATTGCTGGAAAACGGAATCCATCCGGACTTCCGCTTCGATGAACCCATCCGCTATGGTAATATCTGGATTTTTGAGTGCCGGTATCCGGAAGGGTTTGTGCTGGTCAGGGAGTCCGACAGCTGCCGGATTGTTGGATATTCGACCCGGAACCGGTTCACCCGGAATAATAAGATTCCGGCCCCTGCCTTAACCTTCGTTGAATCACTTTCCCGGTATACTGAAGCAGACATCAAACCCAGCCGGCTGAAAACCAAATACAACCCGATCGGCCCTCTGATTCGCACCACCTGGAGCCAGGAGGGATTCTTTAATTATTTCTGCCCTGAAGATCCCATTGGCCCGGATAATCATGTTTATGCCGGCTGTGCTGCTGTAGCCATGGGCCAGATTATCCGCTATTTCGGAAAATTCAATGATTTCCAGCTGACAGTGGTTAATGAAGATTATCGTTATGGAACGCTCACCGCAACTATTGGTAATTATGATTGGAACCGGATGGAAAACCGGCCAATCACGATCGATACCGAAGTGTCTGAGTTTTTGTTCGGCTTAGGGGTTCTCACCCGCATGAGCTTCGGCCCATCGGGTTCAAGTACCTCAAACTATAATGTTTATGATGGATTTAAAAAGCTAAAGTATTATTCTGCCATCCGGATGATCCGCAGCTCCACAACTGCTGAGGTATGGATCAAAAATTTCTATCAAAATATGGTAGATTTTCAACCGGTTTATGTTTCCGGATCAGGTCATTCCTTCATTTGCGATGGCATTGATGCAGAGGGAATGTTCCATTTCAATCTGGGGTGGTATGGTTATGCAGATGGCTATTATCCTCTTAATGGAATACTTACAATTACTCCCAGTGAAGCCATCTTCAACCTCAAACCCTATTCAAACAACCTGCCACCTGTCAACCTCACCCTGGATACCCTAAGCGGACAAAAATTGTTAAAATGGGAAAAACATCGCCTGGCTACAATTGATCCTGTTCTTTACCGTGTGTATCTGAATGATAGCACTTACTATGAAACCAGTAAAACCGTATTAAATACCTCCTATTTCCCTGCAGGAAATCATGAGTTGATGGTGACCGCGGTCTATCCGCAGGGTGAATCATCATGGATAGGTCCGATCCAGCTGCCCATTGAAGGTGACCCGATCGATTTTCAGGATAATGCTTTGAAAATGGCCATCCGGGAAGAGCTTATACGTGAAAATATCACACCGGTCAATGATTCTCCAACGATTAACCAGCTCCTTAAACTCCAAAAACTGGAGATCAGGCACCCATTGAGTTCCCTGTCAGGATTGGAATATTGCCATAATATCCAAATACTTACGATTACGCTTGATGAACCGGCCAGATTGAACCTCGGACCAGTTTCCCTGCTAAAACGTTTGAAATGGCTTGAACTGAAGAATATTGATTCAAAAACGCTGGAATTATTAACTCATAACGACCGGTTAATCCATCTCGACCTGACCCGCTGTCCGGCCAGTAACTTTGACTTCCTCCTCGGATTAACCGGCTTGCTTAGTCTACAATTATACGACCTGCCGGTTTCTGATACCCGAATATTTAGCAACTTACTATCAATAAAGCAATTAACTCTTAGCGGATGCAATTTGTCCTATGCCGGTTTTATCCAGAATATGACTAACCTCGAATACATCGATCTGTCAAGAAACCAATTACAGCGAATTCGTTTAAACGACAAGCTACCGGAACTGCATGAATTGAATATCAGCCGGAACCAGATTAATGAGCTTTTCTTCCTGGAATATATCCCGAACATACAAAGGTTAAATCTGGGTCACAATCAGATTAACAGGTTCATTACCGGGCTGAATTTCAAATACATCCAAGAATTGAATCTTGATAACAATTCCATCGACAGCCTATGGATCGGCGTTCCGATGCCAACCTTGACCAAGCTTACCCTGAATGGAAACAAGATCCGCACTATCAGTCTTCTGAAAGATTTTGCTCCCGGATTAACCAGCCTTGATTTAGCGGATAACTTCATTCAGCATTTCTGGGAAGGGAGCCTTCAGTTATTGGAGTACCTCGATCTCTCGAATAACCGGATTAACCTCCTGAATGATCTGACGGCCAATCCTTCACTGAGACATATTGATCTGTCCTATAACCAATTGGCTGATCTTTACCCGGTATTCAACCACTCCAATGGCAACAATATTCAATATCTCGATCTGACCGGCAACCCCTTGTCGATTGAATCCACTGAAGAATTTGCCCCTTTTCTTCGGACCGCAATTGATACCCTCTTGCTGCCGGATTATCCGCAGGAGTTTAGTCCGGGTAACCCTCAGCCTTTGCGAAATCAGAGCCTTACCGGCCAAACCGGGGAGCTTTCCTGGCTAACCAATCGACTCCCGGTTAATAGTTATTACGAAGTATATACGGGCCTTTCCCCGGACAGCCTTACTTTTACAGGCCATGTTGCATCATCCTATTTTCAAGTTGATATTACACCCGGACAGCATTATTTCTGGCGGGTCAGGACCATTTTACCAGACACCTCATTTTTTAGCGGGTTATTCAATTTTGTCACGTATCAGCCATTCACACTGCCTTTTAAGGAAGATTTTGAAAGCTATCCCCCTTTTGGATTCTTTTCGGAACTGTCGGATTGCTGGATCAAAGCAACAAATGGATCAACAGTAATCACAGATGGCCGGATCGATCCGTATAGGAGATCCGAAGGAAAACAATCCCTGAAACTTACCAATGCATCGGATCTGAGATTACCTATGAGCCATTTGTATCAATCGATTTTATATATCTCCATGCAGTTGTTGATTGACGACGGTTGTATAGCATCTGTGCGTTTAAATGATATCAATGGTGCCAACCTCGAATTGTATTTTAAATCAAATGAAAGATGTGACATATTGATTAATAATCAATTACGATCTGAGGTACCTTATCGGGCTTCTAAGTGGTTCCCGCTGCAGATTAACCTATACAGTAAAGGAAATGAGATCTGGGTTAAATTGGGAGACACCGACATACCTATTACATGGGTTTTCACCGGGAAGATTGTACACTTGGGCGAAATCGAATTTGCATCGGCCCCGGGTCCCAACTGGCCGTACGGCGGCCAACCGCTTTTTCACGTGGATGACATTGAGATCAAGGCTTCCGGATCACTTAAAACTGAAAGCTTTCCAATAAACCAAGAAATTCTTGTTTACCCAAATCCGGCTGATCAGATGGTATATATAGAAAGACCAGCACAAACTGACACACCGGATATCCGAATATTCGATTTCTCCGGAAGAATGATTCAGCCGGATTTAACAGATGAAGGTCAGGACCGATGGAAAGTAAATGTCATGAACCTGGTGCCCGGAATTTATCTGGTCAGGGTAACTTCGGGCGGAGCATCTCAATTTGCTAAAATTTGTATCAGCAGGCAGTAGTGATGGGGCCGATGGTCAACCTGCAACCTACAACCTGCAATGGATAACCGATAACCAATAACCGATGATTGTCTTTAAATGGAATATCACTATTTTCGGCCATCTATTCTGATTTCATCATGATTCCGATAAAAATCCAGGCTGTCAATCTGACAAAGCGTTTCGGTGAACAGGTAGCAGTGGATCATATCAACCTGGAAGTAAATCCGGGCGAGATCCTCGGCTTCCTCGGGCCGAACGGGGCCGGCAAAACCACGGCAATCAGAATGTTCTGCGGATTGCTGAAACCCGATGAA
>QYQM01000126.1 GCA_007280905.1 Porphyromonadaceae bacterium
GCGGCATGGTCATATGGGTTTAAGAGACAGGGAGGGGGTAGCTTCGAGGGTGATTAAGTAATTGTATTTTAATGCCTTATAAAAATAGGGGGAGGTACTTGGCACAGAGGTACTTGCAGAATTGACAGTTACCTCTTCCTCAGCAGCGCCGTTATCAAGCTCACCAAAGCCACCAGCAACACCAATCCCGCCACAATAAATGCCCAGGTATTAACCTTCCGGCTTTCGGCAGTTATGGTATAATCTTTAAAAAAGAAGTCGTAATAGGTTAATTCCCAACCTGTTTCAGAGCCTTCGATCTTGGGGCTGTTAGTTTGGAGCAATAATCCGGGCATTCGGATGGTGAATTTATAGGAATCATCGCTGGCTGATTCATAGAACTTCATTTTTGTCTTGAAGCCATCAAACCGGCTAAGGTATTTTGAGCGAACGACCTGGATGTCCGGATGGTTAATAGCTCGCCCAACTCCACTGAGGAGTTCATCAGAACTATCCCCTTTTACACTGTCGATCAGGAAATGGTAAATGACGTCTTTTTTACTGTCAAGGACCTGCTTGCTGAGCGTAAAGGATTTATCTTCAGCTAATACGGATACCAGTTGCTGATAGAAATCTTCGTACATGCTCCGGAAAAGAAATTCCTCAAACCGCTTCTCAGTGACCTTATATTTTACCGAATCATATCCGGGATCGGTTTTGCGGGTTTCCTCATTCAAGGCAATAAGTCTGATTTCTTCATCCGTCAGATAGTTATGGTAGTCTAATCCGGGAAAGGGATTGGACCTTTGAATGGTTTCAGCATACACATAGCGGGTAAAGAACCAGCGAAATTTCCGCTGGAGCGAGGCATTAATCCGGATTACCTGCTGATTGGTGTCGGCAGGATTCATTGATTTATTCAGATCTTTAACTGAGTTAAATTCTTTTGATACAATCAGCTTGTACTTGTCTTTCTCGGGTTTGGTCCACTCCTTTTTCCAATCCCCTTCCTTCATCAGTGCAAAAGGAACATCGGCGATTTCGGCAGAATCGCCTTGAAACACGATGATCTGTTCAATACTGCCATCCGGTCGGATCTGTGTGGTTATCCAGATATCGAGGCATCCGGGCAGCATGAGCATAAGGATCCCAAGGATCAGGCTGAGTTTCCATGGATAATTTTTAATTTCTTTGGTTTTCATTTTATCAGGTTTTTAAAGGTTGTTTCATTTCTTTTTATTATCCATGAATTCCGTAATGAATTAATAAGGGCCAGTTCGTTTGTTTTTCCCGACCGGAATCGTTTTTCAAGGAGTATTTTAATCCTGAGAATGTCATGAGGGTCCGATACGGTTTGGTTTACATTCATGCTGACAGCCAAATCGTTCCACTCCTTAACAGTAAAAACGCTGCGGGCTAAGGTTATCCTGTCGATGAGCCCGGGTTCAGAAGGTATTATGATTGATTGAATCCGGTTTTCGAGCATCGAAATTTTGCGCACCGAAATGGTTTGCTCCCAGACAAACAGGAACAGCAGGAAAACCGCAGCAATGGTTGAAGCAAACCGGATAATCGATAAGGTATTGTTCCAGAATGGATTGAATGGCTTTTCAGGTTTGGTTTTGGTGGAGGTTTTGCCGGATTTGATCAGGATTTCGGTTGATGCTGTAAAATCAGGGTAAATCGGGATATCCTTCATTAATTGAAGGGTTACCCGACGGGTGGCCAGAAAATCTTCGCGTGATTTTTTGCACGGGGAACAGGATGCGAGATGTTTGAAAAGCAATAAGGCCTCCTGTGAATCCATCTCATCATCAGTCAGATAAAGGAATCCGGCAATGTTTCTGCATTTTATATTGGTTATCATGGTATTTGGTATCCTTTTAGTTTAAGATAGGCGGCAAGTTTTTTGCGCACCAGGTAAAGATTTGATTTAATGCTGGATTCGGTCAAACCTGTTTGATCTCTCACCTCCCGGATAGGAAGATCTTCCACATCGCGGAGAATAAAAACAAGTTGCTGGGTTCCGGGGAGGGTAAGTATCCAGTTTTGGATCAGCTGGTTCAACTCACTGCCTTCGAGAAGAGTCCCGGGGTGGTTGTTGTCAGCAATTGGAAGCTGATGGTTGACTGCTGATTGGCGGATTTTACTTCTCCTCAGCCAGTCGATCGACAGGTGGCGCAGGATCGAAAAGAACCAGGTCTGGAATGTAACCTGACCGGAAAACTTATGAAGATTGGACCAGACCCGTATATAGGCTTCCTGAACAATATCCCTCGATTCCTCAGCATTTCCGACTATCCGGAAGACGGTGCCGAAGGCAAAACGCTGGGTTAGCCCGATCAATTCGGCAAAAGCCGCTGAATCCCTGTTTTGTGCTCGGATCACTAGTTGATTTATTATTGACTGATCCATTCGGAAGCCTTATAACTTATAATACGCAAAATACGCAGAAAGGTCGAAACGAAGCGAACATTAGGGGAGTTAAGGGCGTTAAGGACGTGAGTACAGTAAGGGCGACCCGCGTTCGCCTGTTAAGGGAGTCAGATAAGTTTGATCATCAGGATCGGCCAGGTTAGCTTCCCGGTAATGACTAACCAGGCAAAACCGATGTATTGCAGGATCCACATGGCTAGTGTGGCATATCGGGCAACATCTTCCCCAATAATCACCGGAAGAGTGAATATCTTTTTAACCCGGTCCTGCTTCAGTTTATCAATGTGTTTCCCAAAGATTACTGAGGTAGGTCCAATCGCATAAAGAGCAGATATCCAGACAACATCCCAGCTCCATTGGTAACCTGATGTTACAAAATAGGTTCCACCAATCATCAGGGGACCCCAAACCAGAATCACGGTGGGCTCGCCCAAACCGATGTATTTCAAAGGCCAGGTATAAAAAAGCAGGAAAAACAAACCGGCCAGACCGAGATACAGAACGGTAACCGGACCAGTAATGGCCAGATAAGCACCGGCAGCAATGGCCAGGAACAGGGTAATATAAATGTAGCTTTGAAACCGTATTGGAGTGATGTAACCATGCTCCAGAATATGAGGCCCATACTGAGCCCTGAAATAGTTGTCCTTATCTACTCCGCGCCGGTGATCGGTCCAGTCGTTAAGCAGGTTGTTCGAAGCATGCGCCAGCAGCAGCCCCAGAAAGCTATATTCAGTGCCATGTGTTAATCAGTTAAATTAATGATGTATATACACCGTTAAGGATTTATTGTTCAATGATGGCTTTTCCTTATGCGTGGTGATGGGAAAGCCTGCTGTTTTTCGGGTATATGCTGATTTTTGTTCATTTTTGCCATTCAATCGGATTGTTACCGAATTTATGTCAACAGAGAACCGGAAATTAGTCTATGTATTAGTCCATGATTTGCTCATTGGAGTGAAATTCGAAGCCCGGGTGGTTGAATCGCTCCCCGATGGGTCTTTCAGCCTGAATCACATCAAGCTCGATCCGTTTAATTATCGAAACTTCGATATCACCATCGGCGATCATGATAAAATTATACTGAAAACTCTCCGGGAAATTACTTACGATAAGCTGGTTGAGAATTTTTCCAGGATAAAATCAGAGCTTCCCGACTTACTCCATGTGAAGGGAGATGATTTTTTCAAGAAGATTTTCCGTCCGTATGTCGAAAGAAGGCTAGTGGTTCTGATTACCTATTGTCATGACCATCAGATACCTGTTTATCAGCTAAACAGCAGTGGTGCGATCCTGGAGGAGCCCTATAAATTCGCCGGGGAACCGGCAAAAGTCAGCTATCATTTCCAGTGGACACCACAGGCTCTTACTTATACTATCAGAGTTTCGGTTGCGGGGGATCCGGTTGTTCTTCACCGTCCATCGCTGATTCTCCTCACCGACCAGCCAGCATGGTTTGCCTATCAAGGTGGCCTTTATACTATGGATGGGGTTAATAGCAATAAGATAAAGCCATTCCTGAGCAAAAACAGTCTGGTTGTGCCCCAGCAAACCGAAAAAAAATATTTCGCAACTTTTATCCGCAGCCTTCTCCGGCAAACCGCAATCAGCCAAACGGGTTTCACTGTTGCAGAACATAACATCATTCCGGAAGCCATTGTTACCTTAAGCGTTGATTGGAACAACGATCCTGTTCTGATAGTGAAATTCCGCTATGGAAGCCATGAAATCCCAATGGATTATTCTGATCCCAGATTGGTAAAAATGAATAATGAATTGCATCCTCCCTCATTCGATGTGATGGTCAGACAGATGGATGAAGAGACCGGGATTTTCCAGTTGTTATGTTCTATAGGATTAAAGCCTAAAGGGGGCAGCGGAATGATGTTGCAGTCTGAGACCAGCGGAACTATGGATCCGATGGCGCGTCTGATTGAGTTTACCCGGATGCATTACTTAGTGTTGCAGGAAAGAGGGATAACCGTATTGCAGGAACCAGGTGTAAAATATTTGCTGGCACCCCCGGTAATAAAATCCAGTGTGCATATTGAGCGCGACTGGTTTGACCTGGAGATTGAAATTGAAGTGGGTGATGAAAAGATACCGTTCAAATCGCTGAAAGAATGGATTCTCAGTGGCCGGCGGGAATATGTGACCCCCGACGGTTTGCTTTTCCTGATCCCGGAAGAGTGGTTCAGCCAGTTCAGGGGTGTTTTCATGTTTGGAAAAATCGACGGTAATCGATTTAAAATCAGTAAATTACATTTGGGTAGCCTGGGTGCCATTGATTCCGGATCCCTGCAGGGAGTGGGATCGCCAAATGAAATTATCCTCAGGCTTTTTGATAATCAGGATGATCTTTGCGGGAGTGCTTCAAATGCACTGCGGCCTTACCAGGGGATTGGGGTAAAATGGCTGCTGGGCTTAGGCAGGGAAGGTTTCGGCGGTTGTCTGGCCGATGATATGGGCCTCGGAAAAACGGTTCAGGTATTGGCTATGCTTGATCATCTCCGCTTGACCAGTGGATCATCACGAGGTACTTCCCTGGTGGTAATGCCGGTAAGCCTGCTTCATAACTGGGAAAACGAAATCCGGAAATTTACACCGGCGCAGAAGTTTTACCGGTATGCCGGACCTCAGCGAAATGCGAATCCCAACTGGATCAGCGGGTTTGATATTATTCTGACCACTTACGGAACTCTGCGGAATGATATTGACCTGCTTGAAAAAATCGAATTCTTTTACCTGATACTGGACGAGAGCCAGTATGCCAAGAATGCCGGTTCAATAACCTTCCGGGCGATTACCCGCGTTCATGCAGACCATCGTCTGGCCATGACCGGAACCCCGGTTGAGAACTCACTCGATGATCTGTGGTCGCAGATGACTTTGATAAATCAGGGATTGCTGGGATCAAGAAATTGGTTCCGTGATCATTTTGTACGGTCGAAGGATAGTGTAGTTCCGGAAGATGCTTCGGTTTTGCTCAGAGAAATGGTTAAACCTTTCATTCTCAGGAGAACCAAGGAGTCAGTGGCTCCCGAACTGCCGCAGCTTACCCAGGAGATACGTTATTGCGAGCCTACTGAAGAGCAATGGTCGGTATATGAATCGCGCAAATCCGATATCCGCAATTTCCTTATCAATCGTTTCCGGAAGCCTGTAGATGCTACCACGAGGATGCTTGTTCTCCAAAGCCTTATGAGACTGCGATTGATCGCCAATCACCCGGTTATGGCGGATCCAGGCTATACGGGCGATTCCGGAAAAATGACTGAGATGAGCGGAATGATCAGCGAAGTTATTGCTGAGAATCACAAGGTTCTGGTATTCTCACAGTTTGTGAAGCATCTGAAACTAATTGGTGCCAACCTCGAAAGCTCGGCCATTCCTTACGTGATGCTTACCGGTCAGGATACACCTAAAAGGCGTGAACAGATGATCCTGCGTTTCCAGAATGAAAATAGTTTGCCGGTGTTTCTGGTCAGTCTGAAGGCCGGGGGAGTGGGGCTGAATCTTACCAGGGCTGATTATGTTTTTTTAGCGGATCCATGGTGGAATCCGGCAGTGGAAAACCAGGCGATCAGTCGCGCCCACCGTATCGGGCAGGAAAACCACGTATTTGCTTACCGGTTCATAACAACCGGGACCATCGAGGAAAAGATCCTGCAAATGCAGGAAAGGAAACAGAACTTAGCCGATATCTTTGTTAATAAGAATGCCCTGAATCTGATTAATCCGGAAGAGATTCTGGATTTGCTGTCGTAGAGACGCATATTTGCGTCTTTAACTGCGTCACCCTGAATTACCCGGTGAATGATGGCGAAACAGACGGAATTATGCGTCTCAACATGGCTGCATTTGGCCATTTTCCAGGGTTATCCCGTATATATTCACGTATCTGATTCAATTCCTTTCCGCTTCTGATGATCCGATCGAAATAACGGGGTTGCCAATGAAATTCAATGGATTGAGCTTTAGTAAACGATGTAACTGCGCTTTTAAACCCTCGGATAATCGATGCCAGGTTTTGAAATTGCGGTCCAAATTGATTGGGTTTCCAGTCTGATTGATCTCTCTTTCCAAAACATAGAATTCCGTGCAAATGATCGGGCATCAGAATAAATGAGTCCAGTTCAACAAACGGGGAACGCTCGGGTATTGATTCCCAGCATTTTTTTGCGTAATCCCCAATTTCCGTAGGAACAAGATTCAAACTCTCAATATGTCCAAAATAGGGAACCTTTCGATCAGTGCAGATCGTCACAAAATATTTTCCATTTGAGCCATAATCCCAGATAGAAAGTCTGGTTGATTGCGTACGGTATATGTTGACAGATAAGTCATCCATATGAATAAAATTTATTCTATGGTATAGATGCAGGGGTGTGGTTGAAATGGAAATAGTTGTGAATTTAATTATTTCGATCGGTTTTATCAATGAACTTTGTAGCGACTCATACTTACGTCTCTACAGGCCTGCGGCGGGGATGGGGAATAGACGCAAATATGCGTCTCTTATATAACTCGTTTTTAAAGTTCACATTGTCAATGATATACAAGTTATTCTATTTGGGACCGTTTGGCTACATACTGCGGGACTCTACAATGCAATAAACAAATACCCTTTCCCTTTGATCGTCTGAATCTCAATTGAGTTATCTTCAGAGAGGTGAGTGCGGAGTTTACGGATATAAACATCCAGGTTGCGGGAGTTGAAAAAGGAGTCGTCGCCCCAAACCGACAGGAGCAGTTCTTTGCGGTCGGTAACCCGGTTGCGGTTTGAGCATAGCATGCTGAGAATCTGCATGTCACGCTGCGATATCTTATGAATTCCGGATGGTGAATGCAGCTCATACCGTCCGGGATAGAAGGTATAGGCACCCAGATTAATTTCATTGTCTTTGTTAACGGGCTCATGACCATTTGCGTTTTTCAGATTCAGCTGGTTTTTGATCCGTACAATCAGCTCCTCAATACTGAAGGGTTTCCGGATATAATCGGTGCCTCCGGCTTCAAATCCTTTCACCAGATCGGCTGTCTCAACTTTTGCCGTCAGGAAGATGATCGGCAGATGCTGGTAAAGGCCCCGGATCTGACGGCATAGGGAATACCCGTCGATATTGGGTAACATGATATCAACCACACAAATATCCGGACTGTAACTGTTGAACCGGTTCATCACCCGGGCCCCGTCGGTTTCCAAGATAACTTCAAAGCCTTGGTCTTCCAGTGTTTCCTTGACAATCCTGCCCAGAAACAGCTCATCTTCAATATACAAGATTTTTGTGTTCATGCTCTTTTTCGCGGAAACCTGAGTATAAATGAGCATCCTCCCTGATCGAGGTTTTTTACGGCTATGGAACCTTGATGCTGCTTCATCACAAGGGCCGTAAAACTCAGGCCCAATCCGTAACCCTTGATATTATGCGTGTCGCCGGTGGGAACCCTGAAAAATTTGTCGAATATCCGGCCGATATATTCTTTGGGAATACCGGGTCCGTTATCACTGACTTCGATATAAGCTGATCCATTATCCTGCCATAGCCTGATTAATATTTCAGGATTTTCCGGACCATATTTCAGACTGTTATCTATCAGGTTAATCAATATCCCCTGGAAGTATAGGGGATCAGCCATCACAAAGCCGGTCATATCTGAAGGATCGAATTTTACCGATGCATTCCGGGCAGCCAATTGGGGCTGAAGTGTCAGCAAAATATTATCAATAAGATTCTTTAAAATAGAAGGCTGTGGCTGGATCACCTGCTTTTGTTCACCGATCAGCGATTGATCGAGGACCTTGCTGATCAGCTGATCGAGACGGTTCAACTCCTGACTTGCCATATCGAGATAATCACGAGTGACGGCAGGATTATTGACCTTGTCGAATGTTTTCAGGGCTTCCAGAGCTACTTTAACGGTGGAAACGGGTGTTTTCAGCTCATGGGTGATATTGCTCACGAAATCATTACGCAGACTGTTCAGGATCATCTGCCTTTTTAAACTCCGGTTGGTGAAAAAGAAGGCTGAACCCGTCAACAATAATAAGATCAGCGCGAACAGGATCTGAGGGCTGATCCGTCGGATCAGGTAGGGGAAGTCGTGTTTAATCTGCACCCCCGGCAATTGGTCCGGAAACATACTTGTAAAATGCATCCCGGATGTATCTGTATTCTTAACGCTTTCCGAACTCCAAATTAACATAACCCCAAACTCTCTCTTCTCTATCTTTTCGTTAAAGAACTTCTTAAATAGCGCGGTATCCGGATTGCCGGGAAGAAAGCCGGGAAACGAGCCGCTGCTGACAAGAGAATCCCCGGTATGGTTAATAAACAATTTGACACTCCTGATCAGGAGATCCTGCTTTTTATTGATCAAGGTAAATGTGGTTGACGGCTTACCTTTCCTGCCACCTAACGAATCGGGTATCCGGATGGTGACAATGGTGTTTTCACTGGCACCTTTTTTTCGGCGACCTGCTTCGGAGAGGATAGCCAGATGCTCTTTATGAAAAGTGGTATCGGTTTTTTCAGCGGCCATCATGGTTACAGTGACCGAATCATTTAATGCCGGCTCCACAACGCGGTTAAATAGCAGGCTGTCAATTACCTGATTCCGTGATTCATCATAGATACGCGAAAGTTCATCCCGAAGGAGCTCCTTCTCAACGTCATACTGACTCATCAGCCAATAGGCGACAAACCCGGCCAGCATAACCTGGCTAAGGATCATCAGGAATGGTATCCACCGTATTTTAGTAATATTCACCATTTTGCAGCTCCGGTACAAATATAGGAGTGCCAATTCGAATCGGCGGCAGTCATTAACCTTTATTAACCTTGTTTTTTACCTTGTTAACCCGATAATTCTCAAGAGCCGCCTATTTTTGACAAAAATTCAATCACAAAATGAAAACATTAATTTCAATTAGTATCGGTTTAATGGCATTCACCATGCTGGGCGCACAGAGCAACCCGGCAAAAGCCATCCGCAGCGGTAAAGTAATTTATGAAGATAAAGCGAAAGTCGAGATCCACCTTGAAGGCGATGCTGCTGCGCTGGCCGCTTCACTTCCGAAGGAGCGTAAAAGCCTTCAATCACTCTTGTTCAATGAGAATGCTTCTTTGTACGCCAATGTGAAAAAGGAAGAAGCTGGTGCTGATGAACATATGTCAGAATTAGGAGGGGCTGTGGTGATGGTAAAGATGATGGTTCCTGACAATAAAATGTATACCGATTTCGCCGGTAAAAAGCAGATCGAACAACGTGAGTTTATGACCCGTATGTTCCTGATCGAAAAAGAATTGGGTGTGCCCGACTGGAAACTCACCGGCAATGTAAAAGACATTCTCGGCTACTCATGCCAGGAGGCCGTTCGTCAGCCCAACGACAGCACCAAAATTGTAGCCTGGTTTACACCGGCCATACCGATCCCGTCGGGTCCCGGACAATACCTCAACCTGCCTGGTTTGGTTCTTGCAGTTGAACTCGACAACGGTGACCATACCCTGATTGCTCAGTCCATTGAAGAGATGCCTGTTGATAATAAAATGCTGGCAAAACCGAAGGAAGGAAAGAAAACCACCGAAGCTGAATTCAAGAAGATCGTGGATGAAAAGATGAAAGAGATGGGCGCCGAAGGTACCGGCAGCGGCACACGCGTGATGATCCGGATTGAGAAATAATTATGAAACGTTTCCTCATATTAATATTTACCGGCATCGGCCTGACTCTCTCTTCCTTTGCCCAGTCAACGAACCTTACCGGAGATGTGTTGGGCGATCAGGGTTCGCCGCTTGTTTCGGCAACCGTAGTTCTCCTGAATCCGAAGGACTCCACCCTGGAGTTTTTTGGAATCAGCAATGAAAAGGGGCATTTTGAAGTCAAAAGCATAAAAGGCGGCAGCTACCTTATGCAGGTGGCTTATCTGGGTTATAAATCTTTTTATCGTAACGTTACCATTCCCTATGGCCAGAATAACGATTTCGGAGTGGTTGTTCTGAAACCGAAACCTATTGATATTAAGGAAGTACAGGTTGTGGGCGAATATGTTCCGCTGACCATCAGGCATGATACCATCGAATTCAACGCCCGTGCATTCAAAACCAGGTCAGATGCCAATGTCGAGGAGCTGCTGAGAAAATTGCCGGGTATCGAGGTCGATCGTGCAGGTAATATCAAGGCTTTGGGGAAAGATGTTAAGAAGGTTTTGGTCGACGGCAAGGAGTTTTTTGGCAACGACCCCAAAGTGGCAACCAAGAATCTTCCTGCTGATGCGATCGATAAGGTCCAATTATATGATAAGAAGTCAGATGAATCGGAATTTACCGGCATCGATGACGGAACCCGCGACAAAACCGTAAACCTTGTTTTAAAAGACGACAAAAAGAAAGGAATCCTGGGTGATATCACCGGCGGTCTTGGTACCGGCAACCATTATATGGGCAGCGGCAAGGCTTATCGGTTTACGGATAAAATCCAGGCCGCCGCGCTGGGTATGATTAACAATATCAATCAATCCGGATTCTCTTTCGGCGATTATATGAGCTTCCAGGGTGGAATGGCCAACATGGCCGGTGGTGGCGGTACTTTTATGATTGGAGGCAACGATGGCCTACCGGTGAATTTTGGCAAGCCCGAGAGCGGATTGGCATCTTCCGGAGCAGGTGGGGCAAACTTCTCTTATTCATGGGCCAAAGACAGGAGGGTTTTTGCCAGTTATGTTTTTGCCGGCTCAAACCGAAAGCTGCAGGAACATTCCACTACCCGCAATTTTACACCGGAACGGTCCTTTTATGAGGATCAGTTAATCAACCAGATCCAGCGCGATACCTCCCACCGGATTAATTTCGGAATGCGAAACCGGATCGATTCAACCCAAACGATCATTGTTAACGGAAATATCGGATTCTCTGCCGGATTCTCCCCTCAGAATTCCGTCACCAATGCCATCGGGAATGATATCCCCATATATAATTTATCGAGGATCAGCACCCGTAAGTCACATTCGGTATCAGGAAGTGCGAGCGGTTCTTATCTCAAAAAATTCAACCGCAACCATTCGATTTTCAAAATTTCTGGCGATGGCAGTTATTCGGGCAGTCTGTCTAATTCGCGATATCAGAATAGCACTCAATACTTTATTCCAGCGAGTACGCTGGTTATCAGTCAGTTTCAGAATGTAACAACCGGTAACCTAATGGTTTCAGGCTCTACTTCCCTTACGCAGAAACTGGGCGGGCTGTTTTATATTGAACCGGCTATCCGGATTGGGGCAAACAATGATCATTACGATAGAACCCAGGGATTACCTCTTCTGAATGATCAGATTATCGATTCACTCAGTCCCGATTTCAGGAAGAAATACCAATGGTTGCGGCCGGAGGTCAGTTTAACCCGAAATACCGATAAAACACAGTTCACCGCTGCCTTGGGAATGGAGCTTGGCCAGGTGGGAACAACCCTCTGGCAGGAATCTCCCGTTTTGGCCAAACACTTGTATTTTACCCCCAGGCTGCAATGGGAACATGAATACAAAACAGGCCGCCGGCTCATGTTATTCTATCAGACCAACGTAAATACCCCATCAACCAGTCAGCTCCTTCCTGTAGTTGAGAATAGCAATCCGATGTCGGTCTCTTTCGGGAACCGCAATCTGAAGCCGGAATATGGGAACAATATTTATTTTAATTGGCTGATATTTGATCAGTTCAGTTTTACTTCCCTGATGAGCAGTATCGATGCCGGATACACGATGAACAAAATCAACTGGTCGAGAACCATTGACAGCCAATTGAAACAGACCATGACCCTGGTGAACGTGAAAGATGATTACCGGGTTTCAGGAAGGATCGATTTTTCCACGCCCATCCGGAAACTCGGAGTGAAAATCAGTACAAACCTTCGGGAGGGTTTTAACCGGGGAATCAGCATTATTAACGGAGCCGAAAATATCAATACAAACTTCACTCATAAAGTATCGTTAACCGTCGATAATCGTAAAAAGGATAAGTGGGACGTGATGGCAGGGGGATCGGTGCAGATTACGGATGCCAGGTATTCCATTCAGAATACATTAAATAACCGTTACATGGATATGGCCTGGTTTGCCGAAATGAGGTACAATCCAACTGAAAAGTGGAACTTTGCTTTCAAAGCCGATGTAACCAATTATACGGCCCAGAGTTTTAATAAACCGATCAGCATACCACTACTGAGCGGGGAGATCAGCTATTATTTCCTCAAGAACAACCGGGGAGTGCTCACTTTGCAGGGTGTCGACCTGCTCAATAAAAACACCGGAATTCAGCGAATCAGTGAATTGAATTATTTACAGGAAAGGCAGACTAACATGCTTGGACGTTACTTGATGCTCACCTTCAAATACCGGCTGAGCAAGCTGGGTGGGAAAGGAGGCAATACTTTCGATGTTAAAATCAGCAGATAAACCTCCCCCTGCCCCC
>QYQM01000001.1 GCA_007280905.1 Porphyromonadaceae bacterium
TCAGACAAATTTGCGACAAACTCAAATACGATTTAATACCTTTCCCCCGGAAAAAATCCGTGTGGCACCCTGGCGAATATTTTAAAAATCCAAAACCAGATTATCAACTTGTTACGGATGGATAGCTGCAATCTGGGTTAATAATATGTAGTCACAGACTACCGTGTAACCGATGTCGTGACCCGATGCCTGCAACATCTCCCAGATATCAATACTCTTTACGACCTGCTTGCCTTTGCCCGTCCGTCGCTTCTCGTCGTTCTCCTGAAGATGCCGGTCGATCTCCTGAATGATCTCTGTGGTCAATTTTCTCTTACCCCGGTTTTTAACATTATACTTCGGAACCGTCAGTAGAAAATCCGAGAGTACCGGCTCCGGTAACCCGGAGGCTTGACTCTGTTCCAAAGCCCGAATGAACGACTTTATGTATCGCCGAACCGTGTTGCGGCTAACGCCGAGAACCGAGGCAATTTCCACCTCCGATTTTCTCTCGACGTGCCAATACTGAATGATTTTTTGTTTGTCTACCATGCTTACCATTTTTGCTGCCTTTTTCGTGTGAAAGGCAAGTTAATTTTATTTGATAAGCTGTGCAGTTTTCAACCGGTACCCTGTGCAGTTTTCAACCGGTACTTACAGCTATTGGAATATCTATCGTTTCACTGCTGGTCTTAAGCTCTGCCTACTTGGGTTACTATTCAGTAAGACTTTCCAACAGACTTGATAAGGAACGTTTAGAGAAAGAAACCCTGCTCTCGGAAAAAATACATTTAAACAGAAATTTAGAGGAATTACAGAAGAAGATCAACTCTGAAACTGAAAAGAATCTCGAATTGACCCGGATTCTTGAGGCTTCTCAAGGTCAAAGGAAAGACAAGTGAAAAAATCAACTAATAATAATGTTCAAAAATATTAATCATCATGGCCAAGAAAAAAATTCCCGAATTGTTGGTGGCTCTCCTTATTTTTATCGCAATCGTTTTACTTATGGTTATCGCTAAAATTATTTTCAAATTGTCATAGTAACAAAGCATAAGATATTTGTTTCATAATGGTTTGATAACCAAGGATACTCTGTTAATTTGATTTTCATCCAAAGAGGGACATATCGGATTAAATCTGATTATGTCCCTTTCCGTTTAAACCAGTCAACCTACAAATACTAAAGCCATGTTTTTATTCATGATCATCCTATTTGTTCTGGGTTATGTCGCCATCGCCCTCGAACATCCCATAAAGATTAATAAGGCGGCTACCGCACTGATTATAGGAACATTAACGTGGGTAGCATATATGCTGGGATTGCCCGATATTCTGAACCAGGGTTATAGTAGTGCCTGGAATAGTTTTATTCTAACCAATCCTGGTGTTGGTTATAAGGACATGATTAAATTCGTTGGCGAGCACGAAGTACTATCTCACCTGGCTGAAACCGCAACAATTATATTTTTCCTCCTCGGTGCCATGACTATAGTCGAAATTATCGACCAGCACCATGGTTTTAAGGTTATAACCGATAAAATTCATACAACCGGTTTTACCAGATTGATCTGGATCATCAGCATACTTACGTTTTTTATGTCTGCTATCCTCGACAACCTTACCACGACAATAGTCATGGTGGCCTTATTGCGTAAGTTGGTATCCGACAAGGAGCAGAAATGGTTCATTGCAGGATTGATTATCCTGGCAGCCAATGCGGGAGGTGCCTGGTCTCCTATTGGAGATGTCACAACCATTATGTTGTGGATCGGCGGGCAGGTTTCAACTGTAAACATTATTCTGAAAGTATTCTTACCCAGCCTGTTCAGTATTATGATCCCTTTACTGATCATTACCTTCTTTTATCCAAAAAGCGATATAGTCCGGCCAAAGGACAGTTTTGCCGATCAACGCCAGTTTAATACAGCAGCCGAACGTACCGGTATCTTGATGCTGGGTGTAGGTTGTTTACTCTTTGTGCCGGTTTTTAAGACGCTTACCCATTTACCTCCTTATATGGGTATGCTTCTGGGATTAGGAGTTTTGTGGGTAGTAACTGAAATTATCCACCGGGGTAAGCCTCATGAAGATCGGCGAAAACTTTCTGTTGCGGGCATTCTTGCAAAAGTTGATGTTCCCACAGTTCTATTTTTCCTAGGCATCTTGATGGCAGTTGCCTCATTATCATCAGCCGGTCATCTGGACCTTTTGTCGAAATGGCTTGACGAAAAAGTTGGTGACATCTATGTTATCAACCTTATTATCGGCGCTTTATCCAGCATTGTTGATAATGTACCACTGGTAGCCGGAGCTATGGGGATGTACGATATTGCCACTCCGGAAATGGTCAGCGCAGCGACCGATCCAACTTATTTGAACTTTTTTGTTCAGGATGGACTTTTCTGGGAATTCCTTGCCTACTGTGCCGGCACCGGCGGAAGTATCCTGATCATCGGATCAGCAGCCGGTGTAGCAGCAATGGGTTTGGAAAAGATAGATTTTATCTGGTACCTCAAAAAGATCAGCTGGCTGGCAATAATCGGTTACCTGTCAGGGGCGGCAGTATATTGGTTACAGGCTCAGATTCTTTAGAAATAATACCAGATGGTACTGTATTTTTCGGGATGTTCATGGTTCCGTTCCAAACGCTTCAGGTAATCAAATATAGGAGTGTCTGTATAAAGATAGTCATCAACGAATGTTACACGGGATTCCCAAGGATAAAATCGGTAAACTCTTTCCCCTGAAGGAGTAATCATGATAATTTCATGATCCTGCCAGGCACGAAGATGTGATTTACCAAGTTTAGGAACATTAAAAACCGGTTCATCAGTCCTGACCATACCCGGAAGAAACCTGGCTTCTTCCTTCCGTTCCTGCTGGATTCGGGCTATTGGTACACGGAAATCGTCTGTCTCCGTTTTGCCTTTTGTATTAAAAGAGTAATAAGGATCGACCCCGGCCAGTTTTAATGCGCGCCGAAGAGCGCTTGTTTCATAACGGTGGCTATTATAATACGTGAATACCTGCTGATTATAAATACTCATCCCAGCTTCCCTGATCATGCGAATAGCAGCTATGGCCTCCGGAGTGATCTCAGCAGGATGCTCAAAATGGGTAACAAGGCAAATTTCCCGGAGACCCAGAACATGATTGTGCTTTAATATTGCGACTAGTTCAGGAGTAATACGAAACGGCAGAGTAACCGGAACCCGCGTTCCTATCCTTATCCTCTCAATATGATTAATCTTAGCTAGTTTGGTAAGGATTTTTTCCAGGTATTCATCGGGCAGCATCAACGGATCGCCTCCGGTAATCAAAACTTCGGATATATGCTGATTATCACGTATCCACCTGATCGCATTATCAACAATCTGGCTGGATACTCCACCATTATGGATGGATTTCATCTCCCAATTTCTCTGGCAATAAACGCAAAGTTGAGGACAGGTATCGATCGGCTTAAGTATTACTATTTGTGGATATCTCCTGGTTATTCCCGGTATGGGTGAAGTAGATTTTTCTCCCATGAAATCCATATCCACGTTTAATTGCCGGTTCGAAGCCACCAGTTCGCAATAGCCTTTTCCAGGTAAAACCTGGGCCCGGATTGCCCGATCTGCCTGGCACGGACCGGCTGAATTGAATAATGAAAGGTAATAAGGAGTGATCTGGAATGGAATCCCGTTCTTGTGGGCGCTGTCTAATCCTTCCAGTTCATCCGCGGAGAGGTCAACTAAAGCCTTTAGAGTTTGTACATCGCTTATAATATGCTGGATCTGCCATTTATCCTTTATCCAATCTTCTTCCGATGCCCCAAAAAATAAAAGAATCTTTCGTTTCACCTTTTCATGGTCATTCACCAGGAGGGCATCAGTTCCTTTAGGAATGATTTTAATGCTCAGATCCTGTTTCTCTGCATAGGCATTCAGTTTTCTTGATCGCACCTGTGAGGCCATCAGATGATTTTCCGGAAGAGATAAAATCTCATCCGTTATCCTTGAGTTGCCGTTAATTCCTCTGAAGAGTGCAATGAATTCCATAATAAATCCCGGGCCCGGAAAAGAGATTATCTCCAATATTCCTTGTGCCAGTTCCCTTAAGATCTTCAAGGCAGAAAACCCAGTGAGAACTTCGTTCTCCGTCCGGATGATATTTTTTAATACTCCTATGCACTCCTTGGCATTGTTCCGTTCACAAATATGAAGTTCCTTCAAATTCCGGTCGGAATAAATATTAAAGTAATGTCGCTCCATATCTGCCAGGTAATTAAAAAACTGATTTCGGGCATCTGCAGCTGATTCCGATTCTGTGAGAATCTTATAGATCGCCGGGTCAGCATCCCACATGAGTTTGCATAGGTCTGCAACATCCTTGTTTAAAATACTTTTCATTAATTCAATAATTCATTAATATTAGAATGTTCAAGGTACAAAAAAGCTGGCTTCTGGACAAATGCCTGTCTATACGCTTGTAAAGAACCATCTAGGTTGGATCAGTTCGACAATTATTGTAATTTTAAACTATTGGTGAGATTTCACACCTATATTAGAAGACCCATGTTAAATTATGTGCGAGGACCCGTCCAAAATGAGATAATAATCTGATGAATACTGCTTTACAATTGATATTGATTTGTGGTATTATCATCATTGCCTATCTGAATGATGTTTTTGCAAGGAAGACCAAGATACCCGCTGTACTTTTTCTGATTATCCTCGGCATCCTGATGCGGCAGGCCAGTGACCATTTTAAACTGATCGATTTTGATTTTAAAACGATTATCCCGGTTTTAGGTACCTTTGGCCTGATCCTGATTGTTTTTGAGGGAGCACTTGAGCTCGATTATGAAAAACAGAAAAACAGGATCATCCGGAATTCTTTTCTTTCGAGCCTGATTATCCTCGCTGCCACTTCTGTAGCAATCACTTTTCTTTTGTCGAAAAGTACCGGACTATCCTTTCATCAATGCCTGGTTAACGCCATTCCGCTCAGTATTATCAGTTCCGCCATTGCTATTCCGTCTGTAGTTTCAATGACCGCTAAAACCAAGGAGTTCATAACCTATGAGAGCACTTTCTCGGACATCCTGGGGATCATTTACTTCAATTATGCCGTGACCTTTTCGGTTATTAATACTGGAATGTTTATGAAACTCGGTGCCGAACTTGTCCTGGTTACCCTTTTGTCACTGGCAGGCTGTCTTTTACTCCTGTTTCTGCTCAAAAAGATCACACATTTAGTTAAGTTTATCCTGATCATAACCGTAATGGTTTTTCTTTTTTCCATTGGAAAGTACTTTCATCTTTCCTCCCTGATCCTGGTACTGGTATTCGGCCTTTTTTTAAAAAATCTTCACCTGTTCAGCTGGCCACTATTTCAGAAATATTTTGTTTATGACAAGTTTGAGAAGGATTTCGGTTTCCTCCATCAGATTACAGCCGAAGGTGTATTTCTTGTCAAGACCTTCTTTTTCATCATTTTTGGATTTATCATTGATTTTGAGGAACTTCTATTTACAAGAACTTTTGTCATCAGTCTAATAGTAGTTGGGATTATCTATGTGATCCGGGCTGTGTTTATCCGGCTGATAACTAAAAGCTTTCTACCCATCACTTTTATTTCCCCACGGGGATTGATCACTATCCTACTATATCTCAGTATTCCCGAAGAATTCCGGATCCCGGAGGTAAATGCAGGTGTATTGTTCCTGGTGGTCCTTATCACAAGCTTAATGATGCTTCTTGGTCGGCGGGACCGCAAAATTTAGACATACATGATGTTGGGTCTGGCACATCAGTAGATTAGGACACCAACGCTTTTAAAAGCTCCAGGAAGATGGTGAATTCAGCAACATTAAATTTCGCTAGAGACGGACTTAATCCAATCCTTATGGTATAAGCTGTTTCCGGTAATGCTTTGAAAAGGAATTCATCGGTTTTGTCATCCCCGGCAGCAAGAATGAAATCGAAGCTTTCATTTAACAGCAAAGCATTTGCCGCTTGTCCTTTGTCATATCTGCCACTTTTCAATTCCAGCACCTTGTTACCATCAATAATTTCAAAATCCGGTTTGTTACGAATGATCTCAGTCAAATCATCACGTAATTCATGAAGGCGTCGTTGGGCTAAATCAGAATCAGCATTTCTATAATGCCATGCAATGCTGCTTGTCTTCTCCTCGACAAAAGTTCCATTACAACGATTTACATATTCCAAAAGAACAGGCATTACGGTTTCTTTCCAATGTAAATCAGGATCAAAAGCCGCCTCCCATAGATCATTACCTCGTTTGATAAAGTAACCGTGTTCGGCCACTAATGTGACGTTGATGCCTTTGAATTGCCTTTCCAAAAATTCTCTGTTCCTTCCGCTGATGATCACAATATGATTTTTTGGATCCTGTGATATTTTCTTAATGATGTTTATAGTTTTACGATCGATCACGGCCAGTTCAGGATATTTGGAGAAGGCAACCAACGTGCCGTCATAATCCAGAAAAAGGATACGACTATGAGCATTGTGATATTCGGATGTTATTTGGGACGCAATCGGATTGTTCACAAATTTCACATTCAGCATCCTCTGGTGCTCCTTCGTATCATATGCCTGATGAAAAAAATCATACGCCCAGGTAAAGACGTTGTAAGTCGCCAACCGGTGTTGCATTCGTTCCAAACGGGCATGTTTATCGGCCGGCTCCATGACAAGAGCAGTATGAATTGCCTCTGCCAATAAATTGTGATCTACCGGATTAATAATTAATGCATCGTCCAATTCTGCAGCAGCCCCGGCCATTTCGCTCAGTATCAGGACTCCTTTGTTCTCAACCTGGCAGGCTACGTATTCTTTGGCAACAAGATTCATTCCATCCCGCAATGGGGTAATAAGGCCAACATCACTTACATCGTACAATGCAACCATCTCATTAAAAGATAAAGACCTGTATTGATATATGATAGGACGCCAGGCTAAGGAACTATATTGGCCATTAATACGGCCTACAGTCGATTCTATCTCCTTCTTCATTTCTTTGTATTTTTCAATACTGTCGCGGGAAGGGACGACAACCATATTGTAAACTACTTTTGTATGCCACTCAGGAAATTTTTCCAGGAATGTTTCATATCCTTTCAGCCTTAATAACAGCCCTTTGGAATAATCGAGCCTGTCAACAGAGAATATGA
This sequence comes from Porphyromonadaceae bacterium, assembly GCA_007280905.1. Taxonomy (GTDB): domain Bacteria; phylum Bacteroidota; class Bacteroidia; order Bacteroidales; family UBA12481; genus UBA12481. The sequence goes on from QYQM01000001.1 coordinate 7,169, forward strand.
GTTTTTGGCCGGGCAGATTCTTTAAGATCTTTTGTTTTTCCGCCAGTACGTTTTCGTTCAGGCATGCATTATGAAATTTATCATAGTCTATGCCAATTGGAAAAACATCAGCTTTAACCAGTTTATTGGGAGTATAGATAATGTTTTGATGACACTCAAAGATGGTGGTACGCTTAACACATTTAATGAAATGCTGAGTGTAGTCATTTGTATGAAAGCCTATTAAATCTGCCCCAAGCATTCCCGTAATTATTGATTCACGCCAATAGCGGGGTAACAACCTGAATAGTTCAAAGGATGGAAAAGGGATGTGTAGAAAAAACCCAATGGTAACTCCAGGCAATCTTTCCCGAATCATTTCGGGTAGGAGGAGCAATTGATAATCATGAACCCAAATAAAATCACCCGGTTTTGCAACCTTTATGATTTCATCACAGAATCTGGAGTTTACCTCCTTATATCCAACAAAATAGTCATTGTTATAAACACAATATGACGGGAAATAATGAAACAATGGCCATAGAAGGTCGTTTGAGAACCCTGCATAATGAAGGTCATTTAATTTTGGTGATATGCCGACTGGAACTATATCAAATTGCTCATTTTCAAATGCTGCTGATGGAAGATCCACAGACATATCATCCGCAATACCGGTCCAGATAATTTTCTTTTCATTTCCGTTACCGGCAATTAGCATAAACTTCTCAGATAAGGTAAGAATTGCAGAAACCAGTCCACCAGAATTCTGAACAGCCTTGATTCCGCTTTTGGTCTGGGTGAATTTAAATGGCAGTCGGTAAGCGGCAATTATTAACCTTTCAAAAAGAATATTATTGTCCATTTATCAGTTTTGAATGGTTAAGGTTTAATAAATTTCGACCTGCGCTGTTCCTCTGAAAAAAGCATAGCGGTATTGATCAAAGCCAGGTGTGAATAGGCTTGCGGGAAATTCCCCAAAAGTCTTTTCGTATTAAAATCAATGTCTTCACTGAACAGCCCGACATGATTTCCGCAAGTAAGCAGGTTCTCAAAAATAGATTTGGCTTCCTCAGTTTCTCCTATTCGAAAAAGTGCCTGTATTAACCAGAAGGTACATATGGTAAACGAAGATGTTGGTTTGCCAAAATCATCAGTATTCACATAGCGGTACATCAATCCCTTATGAAAAAGGGCTTCCTTAACAGATTTTACTGTCTTCTGAAATTTAATGTCATCGGCCTTAATAAAGCCGTATTCAGCGAAAAGGAGTAAGGAAGCATCAACATGGGGACTTCCATAGGTTTGGGTAAACGTTTGCAGATCCTCATTCCATCCGTTCAATAATACATCTTCCTTTATTGCATTTGCGATGCATCTCCACCTTTCATTATATTCCGTTTTATTAAGCAGGATGGCAATTTTAGAGGCTCGGTCCATGGCTACCCAACTCATTACTTTCGATAGAACATAATGCTTTTCTTCATATCGCATCTCCCAGATCCCCTGGTCAGGTTTGCTCCAGTGGATGGCTATGGTTCTGGCAATGTTCCTTACGATTTCCCATATGTCTTCAATTTCATCCAAGGTGCCAGGGAAAAATTTAAAATAGGGGTAGATGACATTGAGCAAATAGCCAAAGACATCATTTTGCTTTTGGCTAAATGCAGCGTTACCAATCCTCACCGGCTTTGTATTTTCGTAACCTGCCAGATGTGGAAGTTCTGATTCAGTAAGATCGCGTTCCCCTCTAATACCATAAACGATCTGAAATACATCCTGCTTGGATTTAAGAATTCCCTTGATATAGCTAAGGAAACGCTGGGCAGCAATATCATGGCCTGTTTTAAATAAAGTTTCAATCGACATGGAGGCATCCCTCAGCCAACAAAATCGATAGTCCCAATTTCTAATGTCTCCAATGGTTTCGGGTATACTGGTTGTTACGGCCGCCAATACAGCGCCGGTTGAGTGAAACGACATTAATTTCAATACCAATAAGCTTCTGTCTATCTGGTCATTGAATAGACGGAATTTGGTCGATCGGTTGGTCCAGTTAAGCCAATAAACCTTGGTCCTCTGGTATTCAAGGTAAACTCTGTTAATATCAATATCTATCAGCTTTTGATTATAGGATACCAACATGTATTGAGAATCCGTGAGTTTAATTTCATTGGACTCCAGGATGTCATTAAGGTTCAGGCTGGAATATAGGAAAATACAATCTGTATGATTTGCTTTTGAAAAAGACCGTATGTGATGATCACTTATTGTATGGTCAACTTCATCCCTTGCATAATTTAGCTTTGGACGGTAGTTTACCTTGAAAGTCGGGCAACCTGACTTTAATCTGATATAACGATAGATTTCTGCGGGCATAAAATAATCGTTATCGCTGGTTTTATAACGGGGCATGAAGTCAATCACTTCAAAAGATCCCTGGTCCGAAGAAAACTCAGTGCAGAGTATGTTGGTACGGTAGAAATATTTCTGGTTAATGTTATAGCTCTTATTTACTATGAAACTAAAACATCCCCCCTTTTCGGCATCCAGAAGTTTGGCAAATACTGAAGGAGAATCAAAATCAGGAAGGCAACACCAATCGATGCTTCCTGTATCAGAAACCAGAGCTGCACTTCTACAATTCCCGATTATTCCATAATTTAAATTATTCATAAGCAATTTGCTAAAATCCTTAAGATAAGAAAAATTGTCGGATTAGGAGCTCTTAAATCAAAAGTAACCTCTGATATTGCAGGAGGGATCGAGAGTAACCAGCAGTTTGATCTGAACCGAAACCGATTAATGCCTTAATCCTGCGAAAACTCTTTGACTATTTTACGGTAAGCGGCAAAAACATTGGCTTTAGACACAAATCCAACATATTTGCCTTTATCCAAAACAGGAAGATTGTAATTTGATGAAGTCTGGAATTTTTGGGCAACGTCTTCCATGGTTTCATCAATTTCCACACAGGCATCAGGCATAAACATCAATTGATGGACAAAAGTTGTCTCGTACAACTCAGGTTTGAAAATGATATTACGAATATCATTGATGAAAACCACTCCAAGAAAAGTCCGGTCTGGCTTAATAACTGGAAATACATTGCGCTTGGATTCCGTCACCACTTTGACCAGGTCACCCAAGCTGGCTTCCGGGCTAATGGTCTTGAAATTTTTCTCAATCAGGTCATTGATGGAAAGTCTTGTAAGTACAGCCTTGTCTTTGTGGTGAGTTATTAATTCGCCCTGCTGGGCCAATCGTTTGGTATATAATGAATGAGGCTCGAAATTCATAATGGTCAGGTACGAGACCGTTGAGGTTATGATCAGCGGGATGAAGAATGAATATCCGCCTGTAATCTCCGCGATAAGGAAAATAGCTGTTAACGGAGCATGCATAACCCCTGCCATGATTCCGGCCATTCCTGCCAAAGCAAAATTCTTCTCCGGCAACCTGGATGGCTCGAAAAAGTTGACCGACCTCGCCACAAAGAAACCTGTTATACCACCCATGAACAGAGAAGGTGCAAAAATACCACCAACACCACCACCTGCATTGGTGGCTGTCATGGCAATCACCTTAGAGAACAGGATCAAAAGCAGAAAAAATAAAAATAGTATGTAGTTGTTGCTTACTGAATAAAAAAGACTGTTCTGGAACAAGGAATCCCCGTTACCATTCAGGATGGCCGTGAGCTCACGATAACCTTCACCAAACAATGACGGGAATAGAAAAATCAACACACTCACTATTGTACCCCCGATCACTAATCTCAGTGTTGTGTTGTTGATTTTCTGGAACAGTCCTTCCATATAGAAGTTTGCCCTTGTAAAATAAAGGGATATAAAACCACAGATTACGCCTAGTAATACATAAAACGGAATGTTACCCAGCTCAAATGGATTTGAAACCGTGAATGCGAAGATTACATTTTTACCCATTAAAATGGATGCAAGGGTTGCTCCGGTTACGGCTGAAACAAGCAGTGGAACTAGCGATGACATGGTCAGGTCGATCATTAAAACCTCAAGGGAAAAGATGACTCCTGCAATGGGTGCTTTGAAAATTCCTGCAATTGCAGCCGAGGCCCCACAGGCAACCAAAAGGGTAACCGTCTTGTAATCCAATCTCAAAATCCTGCCGAGATTTGAACCGATGGCTGCCCCTGTCAAGGCAATTGGTGCCTCCAATCCCACTGATCCTCCAAAACCAACAGTCAGGGTACTCCCAATCATTGATGAATAGGTGTTGTGAGATCGTAAAATGCTGTTATTCTTGGATATAGAATATAGGATACGACTAATACCGTGGCCGATATTATCACGGACAAATAACTTAACGTAGATCACTGTGAGTAGCATCCCAATGAATGGATATGCGAGATAAAGAAGATTAAACTTCTTGGCTGCAAAGCCATGAGTAAGCAACTCATGCGTATAAAATACAGTGTTCTTAAGTATAATCGCTGCCAGACCTCCCATCAGACCGACTGCCAGGCTAAGAATTATAACAAACTTATTATGAGGGATATATTTCAACCTCCAATAGTGAGCCTTCTGAAAGAATTTCAATCGTGTTAGCATTGAGCTAATATATGAAATGATTTTTTAGGAAGACAAGTATTGCATGTGATTTACACCGCCAGCCTTGATTCTACCGGAAACCATTATCATAGGCCAAAATCCAGAATTCCATACTGGCCGATTCATAGTTATCTAACAATGAACTTTATGGTAGAGCCATCAATTTTCAAAAAATACATACCGGCAGTATAATCCTGTACCGACAGCTGAATTCTGTCCTGGGCGGATTCAATAGTGAGATGATTCATGAGAATTCCAAGTGAATTGTATATTTCTACCCGAGAGTTAATTTTAAATGGGCCCGACACAATCAGAATATTCTCTGCCGGATTTGGATAAACAGAATACTCTGTGTTCCCTGCCATTATTTCCTCTGTATTAATAACGCTTAACCATTGGTCAACACTTGCATCCTCATGATCGGTCAGCCAATCCAGTGAGAATCTGACGAAGTACATCTGGTAGGTTTCGTACTCTCCCACTTCATAATAAAGACCAATCGTGCCATCTTTCAGTATTGTGAGTGAGGAATACGCAGATGCGCCCGGGTAAATGGTCCTCCTGACCGGCCATGTTTCTCCTTCGTCATAGCTCAATAACACGCTAACGTTTTTTCGGTTGGATGAATAGGGAATAGAATGAAGGAGCCGATTCTTATCCTTGCCATCAGATAGGTCTGTATACCTCATCAGGTCACCGTTACAGGAAGGATCTTTGATTGCGGGTTGAGCATACGGGACACCCCATGAAATTCCCTGGTCCAGTGAAACATTGAACATCCGGGTACCATCATTTCGGATGCTCATCAATAAATTACCATTATCGAGTTCCGCCAGGCTGGCTTCATTTCCGTTGGTAGATGCACTATAAGGCGAAACATCCCAGAACTGTCCATGATCATCAGAAAAAATCACATAATTCGATATCGCTCTGGTCCTCTTTTCCCTGACCACCAAAACTGCCATAAGTCGACCGCTTCTCAATTGAATTGCAGCACCTGATGAAACAAAGGCGCCCTGCCAGTATCTCCTTACAGGATGCGTGCACGTTGCTCCATAAATTTGAGAGGTTATATCTGCCGGTTTGCTCCAGGTTATACCGTTGTCGATACTTTTCGAGATATTAATGCGGATGGGGTCAATGTCCGAAGATCCATAAAATCCTCTAATACCTCCAGCAAATAAGCAAATAATCTCCCCATTATTACGATTAACCATCAATGACGGATCACCATAACCCTGCTCGGTAAATTCACCGGCAATAGTCAGCGGATTGCCCCAGGTCTTTCCCTGATCGGAGCTTCGCCGGACAACGATATCTATGTTGGCGGGCAGATCTGTGGCACCCTCCCAGCGCTTGTCATTGGCCGTAACCAAAGATCCATCCTTAGCTGTCACGACAGCCGGGATTCGGTAGCTCTTGGAACCTCCATCCCCTGATGAAAAGAGAAGCTTATTGTTCAGTACAATTGTCCGCCGGCCCGTTAAGTTGCTTACGGAAGCAATTGATCCATCACCTGCGGTATAGGTTATTACTGCAGCGGCAATATGGTTACCCTCTTTGGCTTTTGAATCGATGTCCGCGGTAACCCAAAAATAATTATACCCTAAAGTTAACTTCTTGTACCCATTGATCACCAGCTTGTTCTTGACGGGCATCTGGGTTCCAAATGGTACCGCTGTTCTAAGATTCAGTCTTTCAGATGCTCCGTTATGATAAACCTTGATGGAAGAAATATCTGAGAGGTTATCCGTTCCTGACAAATCAATGGTGATCGATTTTACTACATCATTTTGTCCGGTAGTAATAATCCGGAATCCTGTAAGTCTTTCATTGACATCGCCAATACCCACTGGCAATTCCGTTTTGAGTGATAGGATTCCATACCCGTAGAGGTGACCGTTAGGCCCCTTCCCAATAAGATTTGGAACATTGTTTTCAACAACATTTTCAAAATCATAGGCTGCTACCAAACCATTCATAAACGGTTTTGGTGCTGTCATATCCGCTCTCAGATCATTTTCAGAAAGAGCCCGCTTCCATATTCTCAATTCATCGAATTGTCCCGGCCAGAATTGATATTTGACAGGATTTGATGCATCAGACCAACCGCAACCAACCATCAAATCATATGTGTTTTCAACCTTTTTTCTGCCGATTGCCGAATTTACCACTGTCTGCAATAGAATTCCGTTTAAATAAACAGAGGAAGTCTTTTCAGCAACGTTGTATACCCAGGCAAAATGGACCCATTTGCCGGCTTCCAGCATGGTGGCATAGGGTACACCCAGGTAGGTATTATCGGAGTTGCGCAGGTTGAAAGCCAGATTCGATGAAAAGCCAAAATTATAGGTGGCCAGCTCATAACGGCCACCTGGCAAATTGATATTGCCTTTTGAGAGAATCGTATACTGTGCGTCAAAACTTGTTGCCCGTATCCTGCAGGTAATGGTAATATCCTCGTCAATACCAATGTTTACACCAGGAAAGTTTGGAACTACAAAATGTTGGTCAATGCCATTGAATGACAGATACTTGCCTTCTGGGCCAACCTGGCCCCGGGCAATCAACCCAGTCACCAGGAACAAGATAAAGAGAGAAATTTTGGGGATGGATTCTTTCATGATCATTTAAAAAAGGGGATATGGTTTTCCGAAGTCTGCCATATCCCCAAAAATGAAAATCAACGTCCAAGTATTAACTAACTAACTAAATTTATGATAAGGAGTATCTTATATTATTTCAAATTCACCTGGACGCTACCGATATACTGAATACCCGAATAAAGTTGATATTTATAAATCCCCTTCTTAAGCTTTTTTGCCGGGGAATAGACCAATTGGACCCTTTTCATGGTTTCTCCAGAGCCTGATATAACACCTTTATCAACCACGAAGGAAGCATCCGATTGAACAATTTTTACTTCTTTGGATAGGTCACCGGCACTCGACAAGCTTTTTCCATCCGGTGTGGTAATGGTAAAATTGACAGCCTGTTGCAGATTGTTCGGAACATCCATACTGATATTCAGCCGGTTGGTCCTTCTTGCAATGACAGTAAGGATATTTCTCCGTCCCCTTTGAGCTTCAGTCCGATAATTGTCGGAAAAGGGTTTGTTGAGCAGATCGTTCAATTTGCTTTCAATAGCGGCCTTATCTGCCTTTACATTAGCCACCTGTTGCTCCAAACCGCCAATTTGTTCTTTTAGGGCTACTGCATTTTTATTGAGCTCTAAGATTTTTTGATCAAGATCGCGCTTGATTGCTTCAAGGTCACTACTCTTCTTTTTAAAGGTGGATAAAGTGGAGAGTGATTGGCGAAGTTTTGCCAATTCCTTTTCCTTTTCTGCTAAACGATCCCTGGTCGCTTCAAGAATGCTGATCAATTCAGTATTCTTACCAGAAACGGTCTTCAACTCGCGCTTCAAAGCCTCAAGGTTCTTGTTCAGGTCAATTTTTTCGGATAAAACATTTTCCTTCTCAATGCGGACGGATTTTAACTCTTTGGAAATATCCAGCGAGTGGAAAAGCAAATACCCTGAACCAAGCAATAATATTACAGCAACCGTGATCGCTATATTTCGCTGACTTGTTGTATTCATATCAATTCAATTTTACCGAGTTATTAGTATAGCAAACCTAATCCTCAATAATTAAGAGGAAATGAATCAATTATTAAAAAGTACTTAAATATTAGACGGCCTGATCTTTTATACGATCGGGAGCCAAACTGTGAATATGGACCCTTTTCCGACCTCGGAAGTAACCGAGATCTTCCCTTTATGAAGTGTGATAACTTTCTCTGCGAGTGATAGGCCAATCCCATGCCCTTCGGTTTTTTCAGCAGAATTGCTTCTGTAAAATGGCTGAAAAATCAGTTGCAGTTCCGACTCACGGATTCCAAAGCCCTGATCCAAAAATCGAATAACTAAAGCATCGGTCTCTTTTGTCATAACGACATCGACCATATGATTATCCGAGTATTTACAACCGTTCTCTATAATGTTGACAATCGCAGCTTTTAGCAAAGGTTCATTGCCAAAAACCGAAACCTTTTCCTCATCTGCATTTTCATCGGGGATGTCGATCTTAACAATAAATGTCTTGTGCCGGGTTAATATATCCCTTCTAACTTGCCACAACAGGTCATCGATACGTAGCCTTGTAAAGTTGGAGACGGTTAACTCGGTGCTGGCCTGAGCGAGTAGGAGCAATTTCTTGGATAACTGATTTAGCTTTTTCGACTCCGAACCGACTTTCGTGAGTGCTTTGATATATTCCTCGCTGGTCCGGAGCTTCATCAATGCAACTTCCACATGACCAGAGATCACCGTCAATGGAGTGTTCATTTCATGCGAAGCATTGGAAATGAAGCTTTTCTGCATTTGAAATGAAACTTCGAGGCGTTCCAAAAGCCTGTTAAAAGTTGCTGAAAGACGCGCGATTTCATCCTTATTGGGACCCTCTTCCAACCGAGCGTTTAAGTTGGTAATTCCGATTTTATCTACCTGGGAAATGACCATATTGATTGGACGAACTGCCCTTCCGGCAAAGATATGACCAGCAAAATATACAATCAGCAGGCCTATGACAAACACAAGTACGAGGATCAGTCTTAAGCTTGACAGTTTTTTTAATCCCATCAGGTCTTCTGCAGCAACGAATACTACCACGCGGTCTTTCTCGCTGGTATAGAATTTCCCCAGAAACTCAAAATGCCCTCTTTTACCCCTAATACGCTCGTCTACTCTTACCTGATTAATCAGTGCTGAATCCATTTGTATTTCATTCCCAGTATCATTAGAAAATAACTCTGCGTTTTGATGGTCATAAATAATAATCTTTTCATTTGGCAGACTCAACGGATTATTCTGTTCAATTTTTTTTAGCACATCCGCATTGATTTCATCGATATCGACAAGCATCTGGCCCACATTAGTGGCTTTTGCCTCAAGTCGCTCGTAGAATTGATCAACCCTTGATTTGGCAAATGAAATGTAGATCGCAAAGTATAGAAGCAATTGGATCACTCCCACAATCACTGTAAACTGAAGACTTATTTTTTGTCGGATTTCCATTTACCTGGTATCTAATGTATAACCCAGTCCGTAACGGGTCTGGATCAGTTTAGGCTCAAAATCACGATCGATCTTTTTACGGAGCAGGTTAATAAAGACTTCCACGATATTGGTACCGGTATCAAAAGTGACATCCCAAACTTTCTCAGCAATAGCGGCTTTTGAAACAACTTTCCCCCTGTTCCGCATTAGAAATTCCAGGAGGTTATACTCTTTAGCTGTTAATTCAATAATTACGTCACCACGACGTGCGTATTTCTTGTTCAGGTCCAACTCCAGGTCTGCAACTTTCAGCGTGGAACCTGCCATGAACCCAGCCGTGGATCTTTTAGAAAGGGCCTTGATACGGGCTAGCAGTTCAGAAAATTCAAAAGGTTTAACCAAATAATCATCAGCACCAGCGCTAAACCCGTCCAGCTTGTCATCCGTGGTTCCAAGAGCGGTTAACATCAGAATGGGTACGTTGACATTTTTCTCCCTTATTTTCTGGCATACATCGAAGCCATTCATATAGGGCAATTTCACATCCAGAATAATCAGGTCGAAGGTATTGCTGCTGGCCATCCGGTATCCAATTTGCCCGTCAAAAGCAGAATCCACATCATACCCGGCTTCAGTCAGCCCCATCTGAAGGAACTCAACTACGTTTACCTCATCTTCGATAATCAGTATTCGCATTATTGGGTTTTAAAAAGGTTAAATCTAGCACAATGCATCCGACCAATCTAATAGCCCTGAAAATTAAACAATACTACAATAATAAAATCATAGACTATTTTGGCACTGATAGCGAACCTAAAATAGAACATGAATGGTATAGGAATCTAGCCCAGCCTTATTGGATTGTTGTCTTCGATTTTATCCTATTAAATTCTTCCTGCCGGTCCCGCAGCGACTGAAAACTCACCAATGCAGGCTTCTTATGCGAATCCCTTACCTCCTGCATCATCCGGTAATTCGCAATGAGTAAATCCTTAAGCTCCGCCGGGAATGCCTGTTGACCTGACCCCAGTTCGGGATACAATCCTCCTGCATATTGCCGTACTCTGGCCGCCTGAATAGCATTCAAAATCTGAGGAAAATTCGCCTTGATGTTCCGGGTGGTCGGACCGTCAATTACAATCTCAGGCTCTTTCTCCGAGAACAGCCCTAGGGTGGGTTTGTTGTAAATCCCGGTTCGGACTTTCCCCAAAAGCGATGCCTGGTATATCTGCTTATCATCGGCACCCATGACCGGGTACCGGCCAGAAGCGAATTGCTGGGATTGTATCACCGCAATGGTTTTCTGCCGTTTGGCATATTTTCGTTCGATGGCTTCCTTTTTCTTATCATCCTTGCTGGCAGCTGCAAGCTCACGATCCTTTTGGGCTTGCATAAACTGGCCGACGGTTTCAGCAAGGCCAGTGGCAGCACCTGCCCATTGTTCCAGGTGCTGCAGTTTCTTGTCGGCTGCATCTTTATCAAGTGCCTTGATTTTGTCGTAATACTCGGTTTGGGAGATTACGTTGGCATCCAGCTCCATCTGGAGTTTCTCCCGCTGCCCCTGGGCATGGGTATCCCACCAGTACTGGTATTCCAGAACCCTTTTCTTTTGATCCTCGGTTAAATCTGGATTTTCCTCGAGATCCTTCAGGAACTTTTCGTACTCATCGTCCCACATTTCCAGAGATTTTTCGTGGGCCTTGGCTGCATTGAGCGCCCATTGGACGGTTACTGCAGCACGCTGCCACATGGTAAGGGCTTTTGTCTGGGTTGCCTGGACCATCGTCATTTCTGCCTGAAGTGACTGTGAGGCGGTTGCCGGTTCGAGTTCCATCTTGCCGGCTTCCGACAGAATGATAGCAGCTTCGGTAACTGAGGCCAGGGCTTCCTTGTCTTTCAACAGTTCCGGCCGTTGGGATCCCATTTTGGTATAGGCATCCAAAATATCGGTGGCCGATTGCTTGATCCGGACTCCGGATTCTCTGATAAATATGGATGAATCTTTTGCCTTTTACCCCAGCCATTCGAGGGATCTGCCGGTCAATCCTGTGAGGGCCGAAAGATTATCCATGCGTTCCTCCATCAGCATCGAGGCTTCCGTGGTTTTCCGGAATGCCATGACTACGCCGACAATAGTAGCAATGGCATCAACTCCAACAGCTTGAAATCTAATGAACCAGTCACCCAGTGCACCCAATGATTCCTTCCAGGTGCGGTTCATGTTTTTAAGCTGATCGGAAGGGTTGTCCATGAACAGCCAGTCACTATTGACGCAGAGGAGATACAGATTTCCGTGAAGACCAAAGGTTTAAATTCCGGGCTTTTACTTACACTCTGATTTCACCCGGAAAAGAAGCCAAGACTGCTCTCATGTATAAGAATTAAATTCGTTTTCCTGCTTTATGTCATTGTCCGTGATTGTCGAATGATCTAATTTAGGCTCGTTGAACAACCTAAATATCTATCCGATATGGCAACAATAAAAAAAGAGGCAGCCCTTGAGTATCATTCAAAAGGCCGGCCAGGAAAAATTGAAGTAGTACCAACGGTTCCCTACAGCACCCAGTATGACCTTGCTCTGGCCTATACGCCCGGTGTGGCATTTCCATGTAAAGAAATTGAAGCTAACCCGGAAGATGCCTATCTATATACAACCAAAGGCAACCTGGTTGCCGTAATCAGCAATGGTACAGCTGTTTTGGGTTTGGGGGATATCGGCCCGCTGGCCGGCAAACCTGTCATGGAAGGAAAAGGTTTGCTGTTTAAGATATTTGCCGATGTAGATGTTTTCGACATTGAGGTGAATGAGAAAGATCCTGAGAAACTGATACAGGTGGTGAAGGCGATTTCACCCACATTTGGCGGCATCAACCTGGAAGATATTAAGGCCCCTGAATGTTTTGAAATTGAGCAGCGTTTGATCAAAGAGCTGAATATTCCGGTTTTCCATGATGATCAGCACGGAACGGCCATTATTTCTGCTGCAGGTCTGATGAATGCACTTGTGGTCAACGGTAAAAAGATTGAAGATGTGAAAGTAGTAGTTAACGGCGCCGGTGCCGCTGCTGTCTCTTGCATTAAACTATACATCACGCTTGGGGTTAAGAAAGAGAACGTTGTTATGGTGGACAGCAAAGGTGTTCTCAATCGAAAACGCACCAACTTGAATGCAACAAAATTGCAGTTTGTTACTGATCGCAATATTAATACACTGGCCGAGGCATTTGTTGGTGCTGATGTATTTCTTGGACTATCGGTAGCCAATGTGGTTAATAAGGAAATGGTCCGTTCCATGGCGAAAGATCCGATCGTTTTTGCGATGGCTAACCCATATCCGGAGATCTCGTATGAAGAGGCCATGGAAAGCAGGGATGACATCATTTTTGCTACCGGCCGGTCGGATTACCCCAACCAGATCAATAATGTTCTTGGATTTCCGTTTATCTTCCGCGGGGCCTTGGATGTGAGGGCTTCAACAATCAACGAGTCTATGAAAATTGCCGCCGCCATGGCACTTGCAAAGCTTGCGAAGGAGGATGTGCCCGAAATGGTTAACCTGGCTTATAATATGCAGAATCTCAAGTTCGGGAAGGAATACCTCATTCCTAAACCGCTCGATCCCCGTCTGATTACCACTATTGCACCGGCAGTTGCCCAGGCAGCCATGGATTCAGGGGTTGCCCGGAAACCGATCAAAGACATGAATGCTTATATTCTGGAACTGCAAAAACGGATGGGTCTGGATAATTCACTTATCCGGTTTATTACCGATCAGGCTCAAAGCAATCCGAAAAGGGTAGTATTTGGCCAGGCTGAAAATCTTAATGTCCTTAAAGCCGTTCAAGCCGTTAAACGTGATGGCATTGCCAAACCGATCCTGCTCGGAAATATCTCCAAAATCAAAAAAGTCATCAGCGATCTGGATCTCGACCTGGCCGATGTCCAGATTATTGATCCAAGATCCGATGAAGAAAATGATCGGATTGAAATGTTTGCAGAGGAATTTGTTCAGAACCGCAAACGTAAAGGCATGACCTTTGATGAAGCATATGAATTGATGGAGAACCAAGCTTATTTTGGTTCCATGATGGTTCACCTGGGTATTGCCGATGCATTTTTATCGGGAACCAGCTCACAATATGTATATAACATCAAACCAGCTATAGAATGTGTGGGCGTCAGACCCGTTCTGGATCATATCGCCGGAATGTATATTCTGATGACCAAGAAAGGCCCATTCTTCTTTGCTGATACTACAGTTAATAAGGAACCTGATGTTCATGCTCTTGTGGATACAACTCTCCTCGCAGCAGAGCAAATCCAGAGGTTCAATGTTGAACCGAAAATTGCCATGGTATCCTATTCGAATTTCGGTACACAGAGAAATGGCTCTCCGGCTACCGTGGCCGCTGCTGTGAAAATATTGCATGAAAAGTATCCCAACCTGATTGTCGACGGTGAGATGCAGGCAAACTTTGCTCTCAATAAGGAGATGAGAATGAAAAAATTCCCGTTCTCCAAATTGGCCGGGCATGATGTCAATACCCTCATCTTTCCGAATCTTGACTCAGGTAACATTGCTTACAAAATGATGCAGGAGATTGGTGGTGCCGAAGTAATCGGGCCAATTGTGATGGGAATGAATAAGCCGGTTCACATCCTTCAGATGGAAAGTACCGTCAGGGAGATAATTTATATGACATCAATTGCTGTTTTAGACGCGCAATGGTGCGATGATCCAAAATGTGCCAGCAAATTTGCCTATATTTTATAAGCGTTTACATCCATCTTTTGCGTCTGAAGAAAAAATAAGAGCCGAAACCGATCACAGCCATAAAACCAAGAACTATAAAGTATCCGTATTTCCATTGTAATTCTGGCATATTCATAAAATTCATCCCATACATCCCGGCGATGAATGTTACCGGTATAAAAATGGTTGAAACCACGGTCAGGAGTTGTATCACCTTATTCATACCTATGTTTAATTGAGTCAGGTATAACTCCCGGATCGAAGCCAGATTGTCGCGAATCTGATCCAGCTGGCTCATAGTCTGGTTGATATGATCGAGGATATCCTGATAATAGGGTAGATCATCCGGACTGATTAAATGGTCAGGTTCTTTGATCAGTTTAATTATGCCTTCCCTGACAGGCATGATCTGGTGACGAAAATAGATCTGGAATTTCCTGATCTGATGGATCGTCTGTGTAGGATCGAAATCCGACTTTCCTTCCATGCCTAATTCAAGGTCTTCAATCTGCAGTTCCAGTTTTTCGCATATTTCAAGGTACTCATCCACCATTACGTCGAGTAAAGTATAAAAGGTGAAATCGGCACCATGTGTCCTTATTTTAGATTCCGCAACCTCTAAACGGGAATAAACAGGATTAAACAGATTTGATTTTTTTTCAGCAAATGAAACGATGATATCCGGTTGCAAAACCAGGCTGATCTGCTCTGAAGTCCAGGTGAGGGCGCCGGAATCCCAGACCATATTCTTCAACACGAAAAAGACCCATTTATCACCGGTATCTGTTTTGGCATTTTGATCGGTATTTAGTATGTCTTCTAATACCAGTGAGTTCACATGAAGTTGACCGAAAACAGGTTCGAGTGCATGAATTTCCGACAAGCCGGTAATCTCCAACCAGGTGGTCAGCAGCTTATCAGCGCTCAAATCACGTTTTATAGTCACAACTTCCTGCTCTTTAACCCACGATTCACCATCATAACGGTGACAAGTTAGCCCTTCCTGGCCAGGGAATCTGGAACCAATATGAACGAGAGAGCCGGGAGGCAGGCCTTTTTTTCGTGACCGGCGTGACATAGCGTCTTTTGAGCTTTTCATGTTTGATCGAATTGGGTAACTTTGACGCAAGCTAACAAACTAAACAATGAAAATAAAAACGGGGCTCGCAATCCTGATTGCCGTATCCATGATGATCGGATGTTCTGGAGGTAAAAATGTTATTTACGTGGATCAGTTGGATTTAACCCAAATGGAAGCAGGATGGGGAGAAAACCATATTAATAAATCTGTTGAAGGGAATCCATTAAAAGTCGCTGGTAAAACTTATGTGCGAGGAATTGGCACCCACGCGGTCAGCAAGTTCCTCATTCAAATCAATGGAACTGCTGAGTCAATTGATGGATCGGCTGGCGTGGATGATGAAAGCGGTAAGGCAGCAACTGTGGAATTTATAGTATTGGGCGATCGTAAGATCCTATGGAAGAGTGGCATTATGAAAAAGGGAGACCCTGCCAAAGACGTTCATGTAAGTTTAAAGGGGATAGAAAAGATGGCACTGCTCGTTACGGATGGTGGCGATGATATTAATTATGACCATGCCGATTGGATTGATGCGAGAATCACCTATCGCCAAACAGCGCCAACAGTCCCTGCCTTTGTTCCAAAAGAACCATATATTCTTACTCCCGATAATATGAAACCCAGGATTAACGGAGCTTCAGTTATCGGTGCCAACCCGCATCGCGATTTTATTTTCAGGGTTCCTGTTACCGGCAAACCTCCTGTTAAAGTGGATGTTACCGGATTGCCGGCTGGTTTGGACTATGATTCGAAAAATCGTACCATAACCGGCAAGGCTCCTGCTAAAGGAGCATACGAAATCAAAGTGACTGCAGCAAATGCCGAAGGCTCGGTTATAAAAAAAATCACGATTAGAACCGATAAGGGCTTGTCGTTAACTCCTCCGCTCGGCTGGAATTCCTGGAACTGCTGGGGACTTAGCGTGGATCAGGAGAAGGTGAAAGGAGCTGCCGAAGCAATGGTCAGTTCCGGATTGGCTGATCATGGGTGGACTTATATCAATATCGATGATGGTTGGGAAGCTCCCGAAAGAACCGGCAAGGGAGAATTATTGGCTAATGAGAAGTTCCCGGATATGAAGTCACTCACTGATTATATCCACGGTCTTGGTCTTCGCATGGGCATCTATTCATCCCCTGGTCCCAAAACCTGCGGGGGATTTCAGGGAAGTTATCAGAATGAATTATCCGATGCCCGAACCTGGGCTGAGTGGGGTATTGATTATGTTAAATACGATTGGTGTTCCTATGGCCAAATCGCTAAAGATCAAAGTCTTCCTGAATTGAAAAAGCCCTATGAACTGATGAGGAAGATGTTAAATCAGGTTGACAGGGACATCGTATTCAGTTTATGTCAGTATGGTATGGGAAATGTTTGGGAATGGGGCGGACAAGTTGGCGGCAATCTTTGGAGAACCACCGGTGATATTACAGATAGCTGGAATAGTATGGCGGGCATTGGTTTTGCTCAGGATAAGAGTTCCAGGTATGCACTTCCGGGTAACTGGAATGATCCTGATATGCTGGTAGTTGGAAAAGTGGGCTGGGGACCAAATCTTCATCCATCAAAACTGACTCCCGATGAACAATACACACACATATTTCCCTTTGGGCTTTACTTGCTTCACCGTTGCTGATCGGCTGTGATATGACTCAGATAGATCCGTTTACCCTTAAGTTGCTGACCAACGATGAAGTTCTTGAAATCAACCAGGATCCAATGGGAAAACAGGCTAGTCCTGTTGTTAAAATGAGTGGGATCCAAATTTGGGTGAAGCCGCTGTTGGATGGGTCAATTGCAGTGGGAGTATTTAATATTGGCAGCGATAGCGGGGCTGAATCGATTCGCTGGGATGATCAGCCGAATGTACAGAAGGTGGTTGTTTCAGGTTCCGATCTGGGATTATCCGGAAAATTCAAAGTTCGTGATGCCTGGAGGCAATCGGATATCGGTGAATTCAACGGATCGTTTGAAACGGAAGTGCCGTTTCATGGGGTAATGCTCTATCGGATTTCGAAGGTTTCAGGCCTCTGAGTAGCGTGAAGGGCTCCCCCGCCGGCTCCTAATAAACAGGAACAGCTATTGGAGGAAATCCGCGATCTGCTGAAGAATTCGAATCTCTTATATAACTCCTTTTCTCTCGCAAAGGCGCAAAGTCGCCAAATTGTTTATGCTAATAGAGTCTTGGGGACTTTGCGAGAAATATCTTTTAACTAAATAGTACCTTTTAAAGTTATTGGCTTTGGTGCTATATTGAAAGAATATTACGGGACTCAAACTTCAATTTTTACTGATTTATATGCCGGTGTTTCATAACTCCCGCAGGTATTGTTAATGGAGATGAGTGTGTTTGCTTCAGGGAAATAGGCCGCCACACAGCCCTGCCGGATTGGATAGGGAATTGCATAATACCCCTCCAATTTTCTCACCTTGTCATCGTAATAGCTGATGATAACGACCATCTGCTCATTTCTGATTGATTTGAACTTTGGAAACGACCCGGTTTGTTAAATCGACATTAAAAGTAGTTTAAAACTTGAACAATAAAACTGTCAGACAATGTTCGGTGGACAACTGACATTTTAGTAAATTGGATCGCTTCAAAAACCCATGTCCTATGAAATCAAAAATGATCAATTTTCGAATCTTTTGCTTAATAGCGTTATCCCTTCTTCAGTATAATTTGGGTGCACAAAATGCTGTTAATCAACATGTTTTTAATTCTTATTACAGCGGAAAGAATTTGGATTACGTGGCTTTTCCATTAGGAGGGATCGGCGCCGGGATGCTTTGTTTAGATGGCAACGGAGCCTGGTCTCATCTTTCGGTGGACAACCAACCGGATGTTTTCAATGAGCCATTTGCGTTTGCCGCCATTTCGATTCCTGAAATCCCCAATGGTGCGAAAGTTTTGCAGGGACAAGTCCCCACCTGGAAAGTTTTCGGCCGGCCCGGAACAGCCAATGGAGGAGGGGAATACTATTATGGTTTACCCAGATTTGAGAACTGCCGGTTTCTCGCAAGGTTTCCATTTGGTTTAATTGAACTTGATGACAATGATTTGCCTCTTAAAGTTAAAATATCAGGCTGGAGCCCATTTATTCCCGGGGATGCTGATAATTCCAGTCTCCCCGTTGGTTCCATGGAATATACTTTCGTGAATGCTTCGGACAAGGCAGTGGATGCGATTTTTTCCTGGAACTCGAAAAATATTATCAGGAAAGATGCAAGGAACGAGATAATAGCCAGTAAGGACGGGTTTATCATGCACCAGAAGGGGAGCAAAGAAAAACCTGAAATGGAAAGCTGGTTCAGTGTTTTTACCGATCAGGATGCCATAGTCGATCATTGCTGGTTCCGGGGCGGCTGGTTCGATGCATTGACAATTTTGTGGAAAGATATCCGCGAAGGAACTATGAAAGCTGATGCCCCCAAAGGAGATAATCCTCCCGGAGCGTCATTATTTGTTCCGCTTCATATCCTGCCCTTGCAGGAAAAGACAGTTCGTCTGATGTTTTGCTGGTACTCCCCGGATACAAAGATTTCGACGGGTGCACAACCGGCCCCTGCCGGTCCGGCATTCAGCGATAAACCTGCCCCGGGAGCTGCACCCGGCCAGCAGGAAATTTCCGGATATGCGGGTAAACAATTGGTTAATACCTATTATCCCGATGGTGATGGGTTGACAGGGACATTGACTTCTCCCGGATTTAAGATTAAAAAGAGCCAGATTGCTTTTCTGATCGGTGGGGGAGGTATAATGGAGAAAACATGTGTAAATCTCAAGGTTGGGGGCAAAATCGTGCTATCAGCTTCTGGAAAAAATCAGGAGCAACTGGTACCGATAGTGTGGGACGTGAAAGCATTTAAAGGAAAGACAGCTGTTCTGGAGATCGTCGACAACGAAACAGGCGGGTGGGGGCATATTAATGTAGATCAGATCGTTTTTTCTGATAATCCATCCGTCGATCCAACCGCCATTTCTACAGGTGATTTGATATTTGAAGACTTTGAAGGATCAACTTATGGTTCATGGGTCAAATCGGGTAAGGCGGACGGATGTGCCGGCTGCGATCCCGAAACCTGCACCGTAGAAAAATATTATAAACCCTGGTATTCAGGGAAGTTTAACGGAATCGGCTCGTTGCAGGAATATTGGATTAAAAACTATGATCATCTGAAATCGGGAAGTGAATCTTTTCGTGATGCATTCTATTCCAGTACGTTGGCTCCTGAGGTGATGGAGGCTATCGGAGCGAATCTCACAATACTAAAATCGCCGACTGTACTAAGAGACACTGATGGAAAACTCTGGGCCTGGGAAGGCTGCGCCGACAATTCAGGCTGTTGTGCCGGCAGTTGCACCCATGTGTGGAACTATGCACAGGCGATCCCTCACCTTTTTCCGGAACTGGAGCGTTCCCTTCGATCGACGGAGTTCACGGTCAGCCAGAATTCAGAGGGCCACCAAACATTCCGGTCCAATCTGCCCATCAATGAACCGCAGCATAATTTTCATGCTGCATCCGACGGACAGCTTGGCGGTATCATGAAGGTTTATCGCGATTGGCGTATCAGCGGAGATAATGATTGGTTGTCGAACCTCTATCCACTGGTGAAACAGAGCCTGGATTACTGCATCAAAACCTGGGATCCTGACCATCTTGGCGTATTGGTTGAGCCGCACCACAATACTTACGATATCGAGTTCTGGGGGCCGGACGGGATGTGCTCAAGCTTTTATCTGGGTGCTATAACCTCTTTTATAGAAATGAGCAAGTTCATGCAAAAACCGGTAGCCGATTATGAATCACTTCTGGCAAAAGGGAAAGCATTTATGGAAAAGGAATTATTCAATGGAGAGTACTTTACCCAGAAAATCAGGTGGAATGATCTCCGTGCCGCCGACCCGACTAAAATCCTTTCAGCAACTATCTCTCCTGATGAATCTTATGAACTACTGATTAAGGAAGGGCCAAAATACCAATATGGTTCGGGCTGTCTTTCTGATGGCATCATGGGTATGTGGATGGCTTCATGTTCGGGATTACCCGAAATAATCGACAATGCTAAAGTTTCAAGTCATTTGGTATCAATTTATCGATACAATTTTAAAACGGATCTGACAGACCACGATAATCCGCAGCGTCCGACTTATGCCCTTGGAAATGAGGGTGGATTGCTTCTGTGTACCTGGCCCAGGGGCGGCAAGTTATCGTTGCCATTCGTATACAGCAACGAGGTGTGGACAGGAATTGAATATCAGGTTGCCAGCCATTTGATGATGAAGGGCGAGATGGAGAAAGGTATGGACATCGTAAGGGCTTGCCGGAAGCGTTATGATGGAACCGTCAGGAATCCATTCGATGAATATGAGTGCGGCCATTGGTATGCCCGTGCCCTGTCGAGTTATGGTTTATTGCAGGGATTGACAGGTATCCGCTATGATGCTGTTGAAAGGGTTCTTTACATTGATTCGAAGATCGGAAACAATTTCACCAGCTTTCTGTCAACCGAATCCGGCTTTGGAAATACCGGCCTTAAAAATGGAGTTCCGTTTGTTGAAGTAAAAATGGGTAAGATTCCCTATGAAAGAATTGTTCTCAAGTAAAAAGAGATATTTTTGGGGTTCAAACTAGAAACAACTATGGGAAGAGCATACGAATATCGTAAAGCACGCATGTTTAAGCGGTGGGGTAATATGTCCAAAACATTTACCAGGATCTCTAAAGAAATCATTATCTGTGTAAAGGCCAGCGGACCAGATCCTGCTTCCAATTCAAGGCTTCGTGTTCTGATGCAAAATGCCAAGGCAGCCAATATGCCAAAAGATACTGTGGCAGGTTCAATCAAGAAAGCGGTAGGAAAAGATCAGGCTGATATCAGGGAGTTTGTATATGAAGGATATGCACCGCACGGTATAGCTGTGTTAGTGGAAACAGCTTCGGATAACCATACCAGGACCGTGGCCAACGTCAGGAGCTATTTCAACCGCACAGGCGGCAACCTGGGTACCTCCGGTAGTGTGAGTTTCCTTTTCGAACATAAGTGTATTTTCAAAGTCAAGGGAAAACCGGAAATTGATATCGAAGATTTGGAATTGTCCATGATCGATGCCGGTGCTCAGGAAGTCTTTGCCGAGGATGAAAACATCATCATTTCAGGCGACTTCGAGGATTTCGGTACCATTCAGAAGTATCTCGAGGATAATTCCTTTGAGCTGATCAGTGCTGAATTTGCAAGAATTGCCACGCAAACCAAAGAACTAACTCCCGAACAGGCTGCCGAAGTGGAAAAAACTCTCGCCAGATTCGAAGACGACGATGACGTTACCAACGTTTTTCATAATATGGTTTACTAAAGAAGGCCGGTACCTTATTATCAGATTTTTCGAATTCCGATACCCGGCAAGTCACTTAGTGTGATTTTCCCGTCTTTGATTTGCATTCCGGTATAGAGATCATTTGAAATCAGCAGGTTGCCATCCAGATCTGCGAATTCAGCCAATGGTGACAATTGAGCTGCAGCCGACACGGCACAGGAGGTTTCCGTCATGCAACCTATCATAACCTTCATGCCCAACGACTTAGCTGTTTTAGCCATTGTAAATGCCTCACGCATGCCGGTGCATTTCATTAATTTTATATTGATACCGTGATAAACCCCCGCAGCCTTTATTACATCGGGTAGCCGCTGAACAGCTTCGTCACCGAAAATGGGCAGCGGAGACCGGGCGGTTAGCCAGGCCATGTTGTCAACCTGTTCTTTTGGCATAGGTTGTTCAACCATCACAATCCCCATTTCCTTCAGCCAATAAATCATCTCAAGTGCTTTTTCCTTGTCTTTCCAACCCTGGTTGACATCAACAGCCAGAGGAACATTCGTGACCGACCGGATAGTCTGGACCATTTCACGGTCGTTTTCCCGTCCGAGTTTAACTTTCAGTATTTTAAAACCTGCGGCTTCATTTACTTTCTGTTTAACTACCTCTGCAGTATCGATCCCTATGGTAAAAGAAGTATTCGGGGTCAGGATGGAATTTAATCCCCAGAGGCGATACCATGGCTGTCCGATCAGCTTGCCAACGAGATCATGCAGGGCAATATCAACGGAAGCCTTTGCAGCCCGATTTCCTTCATCAATCTGATCAATGTAGTCAAGGATATCCTCGATTTGGAAGGGATCTAAAAATCTTGAAAGATCGACTTTGGAAAGGAATCGTGAGGCTGTTTCCTGGGATTCGCCCAGGTATGGAGGCATGGATGCCTCACCGTAACCTGTTATACCGCCATATTCAATCCGGGTCAGCATCACAGGAGTGGAGGTCCTTGAAGAGTCCGCTATCGTGAAAACATGCTTTAATGCAAGGTTGTACGGTTCGAACGAGAGTTTGATTTTTCCGCTTGACAAGTTTTGTGACAAAGCCTTTCCTGCAAAAACTGTCTTGCCTGTGGACAATCCTGCTGCCGCGATCCCACTTAGCGCTATGAAATTTCTTCTCGTTGTTTTCATCGATATGTTATTGTAGCTTACTTATTTACCACGGAGGCACGGAGAACATGGAGCTCCACGGAGTTTAGCCTTTTTCTCTGTGATTCTTTGTGTTCTCCGTGCCTCCGTGGTTCTTTTAGTTATACCACGGATGCGATTTAAATGATTCCGGCAGGGCCTGAGTACCGATGATCCTTTTAACGTGCAATAAATTAGTGTGATAATAAGGTTTGAAATTGGTACGTGTTGAATCAAGGCTATTCACCCTGACCAATCCCGAGCAGTGAATGAACTCAGAATCTCCTATGTACATTCCAACATGCGTGACCTTTTCGGGCGATTCTTCAACTGCTTGTCGTCCAAAGAAAAGAAGGTCACCGGATTTTAATTCTTTCCAGATAGCCTCTTGGGGAATCTCCGAGCCTTGAATTACCTGCTGAGAGGCATCGCGTGAAAGGATCAGGCCACCCAAGAGGTAAATGCATTTGGTAAATCCGCTGCAATCAAATGCTTTGATGGATGTTCCGCCCCAAAGATAGGGCCGGCCAAGAAGGTTAAAGGCACTATTTAACAGAGCAGTTGAATCGGGTATAATCTGTTCGCTCCACTCTTTAAAGTTTCTGCAATCCGCATGGCTGATAAACCCTTTCCGGCCATCCGGCAATTCGACCGGAACATACAAACCACGGCCCTTTCCACCGATGTCTTTAGTCAGAATACCTCCCATAACGATATCAGAAACAGGACGGGCGTTTTTATCAGTAGTATTGATAATCAAACCGTTGTCGGCCAGGTAGATTAATCTTTCCGAGGATTTCCACCTTTCCAGTTCGGATTGGGTCAGTTGCACAATTCCGGCTGATTCGGTCCAGGCAATATACTGATCCGGGGTCTGAACCAGGAACCAGCCATTCTCTTCCTGAAGAACCTTTACCGGTGTTCCCATCAAAGCCTGGGTGGCCATCTCGGCCGAATGTGCCGGATTGTATCTGAGATTGGCAACAGAAAGTGTCACCAGGCCCCATGTTTTTTCTCCTAAGGCCGTATCCGGAAGCCTGATAATGCTATCGATATAACTAACCTGTTGAAGCTTTAGTTGAACTTGAAGTTTAGCTAAAGCCTCGGAATTGGTTGTTTTTCCTTTGAGCAGAATTCCGTTGCCGAAATACGAGGCTTTTATGGAAAAAACTTCGATCCGGCTGTCCGGAACAGCCTGACTTTGAATAGAATCGATCAGGAATTTTGATAATTCAAGATCATTGCGTGCAGGCTTGCACGAAACTACAACTCCAAGGATCATCAGTAAAATCCATGGATTACTGATTTTATTTTGCGATTGATACCACATATAATTTATAATCCCATTGGTTAAAATAAAGATTGCCTTTTGACCATTCAACTTCACCTCTTTGAAAGTCAAATGGTTCCGACATAGCCTGACGGATTGTTAACCAGTTTTTCTGATCTTTTCAAGCTGTTCCAGTTGCATGGATGGCGGAACCGGCATATACTGGAAGAACTCCATCGAATAGCTGGCACGCCCGCTGGAGAGATTACGCAAAGTGGTAGCATACCCGAACATCTCCTGCAGGGGGACAAATCCATTAACTTTCTGCGATCCCTTCCGGTGACGCCGCATCGATTCAATTTTACCGCGACGGCGGTTGAGGTTGCCAACAATCTCGCCGATATAATCATCAGGAGTATTCACTTCGATACTCATAACGGGTTCCAACAGAACGGGATTGGCCTTCATGAATCCATGTTTAAAACAGATAGATGCACAGGTTTGAAAAGCCATATCACTGGAATCAACCGGATGGAAACCTCCGTCAAGGAGAACAACTTTGACGTCAACAACCGGGAATCCGGCCAGAATGCCGAGCGCCAGAGTTTTAAGAATACCTTTCTGAACGGAAGGGATATATTCCAGGGGTATGGCACCGCCCTTGATTTTGTTGACAAATTCGAAGCCTTTACCCGGATTAGGTTCAATACGCATAACGATATGTGCAAATTGCCCTTTTCCCCCTGTTTGCTTGGAATGTTTATAGTTACTTTCAACCTCGTCATGGATAGTCTCACGGAAAGCAACTGCAGGCTCACCGATTTCAACCTCCACTCCGAATTCCTGTTTCATCCGGTCGACGATAATTTCCAGGTGAAGTTCGCCCATTCCGGCAATGATTGTTTCATTAGTTTCGTCATCAACCCTAACATTGAAAGAAGGATCCTCATTAGCCAGCTTTTTCAGGGCTTCACCCATCTTTTGCTGTTCCTTCTGGGAAGGCGGGGTAACCTTCAGTTCGATAACTGCCGGAGGAATAGTAATGTTTTCGAGGCAAATCGGATGTTGCGGATCACAAAGGGTGTCACCGGTTTTAGTAATTTTCATTCCAATGAGTGCAACAATATCGCCTGGTCCGGCTTCGTGGATTTCCTCCCGGTCCTTGGCATGAATTCTCATAACACGGCCAATCCTTTCAGGTTTTCCCTTGGTGGAATTCAGGATAGCCATTCCACTGGTTAATTTCCCGGAGTAAATCCTGATAAAGGTTTGCTGTCCCACAAATGGATCATGGATCAATTTAAAGGCAAGAGCAGCAAATGGTTCTTTTACGGAAGGGCAGCGGGTATGCGCCTTTTCCGGATCGTCAATATCTGTTCCAACAACAGCACCTTTATCCAGTGGTGAAGGAAGGTAATCGATTACAGCATCCAGCAAGAGCTGAACGCCTTTATTTTTATAGGCAGCGCCGCAGAAAACAGGAGTGATCAGCAGTTTAATGGTGGCTTCCCGGGCTGCTTTTTTCAATAATTCTGAACTAACATCCTGGTCTTCGAGGAAGAGGTTCATGATTTCATCATTGTAGTCGGCCAGTTTTTCGACCAGAAAAACCCTGGCTTCATCACAACGATCGAGATAATCATCCGGAATGGCCATCTCAATTCTTTCATGATCGGAAAAAGCATAGGCTCTGCGGTCAATAATATCGATAATTCCCTGAAAATTTTCTTCTATTCCGATTGGTATTTGAAATGGTATTGCATTAGCATCAAGGTTTGTATTCATTTGGGTAATCACCTCTGAAAAATCAGCACCGGTGCGGTCGAGCTTGTTAATGAAGCCGATTCTGGGCACTTTATAGTGGTCAGCCTGGTTCCAGACTGTTTCACTCTGCGGCTCTACTCCTCCCACTGCGCAGAAGACAGCGATCATTCCATCAATAACGCGAAGTGACCGTTCAACTTCAACTGTAAAATCAACATGTCCAGGGGTATCGATGAGGTTAATCTGATGTCCTTTCCATATAGTGGATATCGCAGCAGAAGCAATGGTAATTCCTCTTTCCTGTTCCTGTTTCATGAAGTCCATCGTGGCCTGGCCATCATGTACCTCACCCATTTTACGGTTTATACCCGTATAGAAGAGGATTCTTTCACTTACTGTTGTTTTACCGGCATCGATGTGGGCAGCGATGCCAATATTTCTAAACTTATTTAAAGGCATTGTTGTTGTTTTTCCGGGGCAAAGGTAAGAAAAACAACGGGTTTACGCTTTTCTCACCGTAAAAGAGAAGGTTGATCCAAGGCCCTGGGTACTGCGGACATTAACCGTTTGTTCATGAGCCTCAACGATATGCTTCACAATGGCAAGCCCCAGACCAGTTCCGCCCTCAGCTCTGGAACGGCTTCTGTCGACCCGGTAAAAGCGCTCAAAAAGTCGTGGAAGGTGCTTCTCTTCGATACCGATTCCATTGTCCGAAATCTCAACTAAATAGTTTTCCACCATATCATAAATGCTGATTTTGGTCCGGCCATTATCCACCCCGTATTTAATTGAGTTAGTCACCAGATTAACAAGTACCTGCCTGATCTTCTCCCGTTCAGCATACGCGAAAAACCCAAGGTTGGTGTCAGCTCCGAATATCAAAGTAATATTCTTTGTTTTCGCCAGATCTTCAAGATGATGGTAAACTTCCTTGCAAAGGGAAAAGAGGTCGAAATGAGATTCATCCAGTTGCATTTCACCGCTTTCGAGCCTCGAGATAACCTCGAGTTCTTCGATCATATCGATCATCCGGTCGATATTTGATTCTGTTTTCTCCAGATAATTCCGGTTGACGGCTGGATCATTCAGTCCACCTGTTAGCAATGAGGAAACGTATCCCTGAATGTTGAACAACGGGGTTCTCAGCTCATGAGTAACATTTCCAAGAAACTCTCTCCGATAGGCTTCTAATTTTCTAAGTTGCTCAATTTCTGACCGTTTACTTTCAGCCCAATCCTGAACCTCCTTCTCCACCGTTGTCAGAACATCGCCTGACATATCAAGAGATTTATTCCGCTTCTCTTCTTTGGTAAGTTTCAGATTCTGAATGGTTTTATAAATCAATTTGAATTTTTCGGTCAGGTAGTTGCGCATCACCGATCTCAGGAAAATAAACACGAAAAGAAAGGTGATTAAAACAAACCAAATCAGGAATTTCCAGTTGAAAATGGTCAGACCCGCAACGCTTAAAGCGAGATAAACTCCTGCAACAATCAATAATATAACGGCTGACATATAGAGAACCAGACGGATCGGGGATGAAAATCTCATGACACTTAGGTTTAATAAGCGGTGAAGTTAATATTAAATTAAATCAGGAATTGCATCAATTCAAGCCGGTCGTTCACATACTCTGCCGGAAAGTTTTTTTCTTTCATTCTGATCACCAGCGGCTCAAAATCTGAACTTCGCTTCAGTTCAATCCCGATCAAAGCCGGGCCGTTTTCCCGGGATGTTTTCTTGGAATACTCGAAGTAAACAATATCATCGTCCGGTCCAAGAACGTCTTGTACAAATTGTTTTAATGCCCCGGGGCGCTGCGGGAACCTCACTATAAAATAGTGTTTTAGATTGGCGTAAAGCAGAGCTCGTTCTTTTATTTCCGGAAATCTGGTGATATCATTATTCCCGCCCGAAATAACAACCGCAGTAGTCATTCCCCATAGCTTTGATTTCATCTGGACAGCACCCGCAAGGGCAAGGGCACCGGCAGGTTCGGCTACTATTGCATTTTCGTTATACAGCCGGAGTATGATTTCGCAAATCAATCCTTCCGGAACCAGGATGATGTCATCCAGCAAATCTTTGCAGATCGAGTAGGTAAGATCACCCACCTGCTTCACCGCAGCTCCATCAGTAAAGGAATCAATCGATTCCAGCAGGACAGGAGATCCGGCTGCAAAAGCCATTTTCATGGATGGAGCGCCTTCGGGCTCAACACCAATCAACCGGGTATTTGGTGATAAAGTCTTAGAAACCATGGCCGTTCCGGCAGCAAGTCCGCCACCCCCGATCGGAAGGAATAAATAATCGATCGGTGTTGAGGCTTGCTCGAGAATTTCCATGGCAACGGTAGCCTGACCATTAATAACAGATTGATCATCAAAAGGATGAATGAAAACCTGTCCCGTTTTTTGAGCATCTTCCGATGCAGCCCGATAGGCCTCATCGAAAGTATCTCCGATCAGAATGATCTCAGCCTGGTTATTTCCATAAAATCTGACCTGGGTTAATTTTTGATTCGGGGTGGTTACCGGCATGTAGATACGGCAGGCAATATCCAACTTATTGCAGGCATAGGCCACTCCCTGAGCGTGGTTGCCGGCACTTGCGCAAATTACCCCCCGAGAGCGCGTTTCAGCCGGGAGACCGGCAATTTTGACATATGCCCCGCGGAGTTTATAGGAGCGGACTGCTTGCAGATCTTCGCGTTTGGCGAACAAATGCCCATCCAATGTTCTGGAGAAGTTCTCCAGGTAATCAAGCGGCGTTCGGGAAGCCACGCCCTCGAGAAGCCGCTGTGCCTCATAAACCAATGACAAATCATTTTTCATAACCTGACCTCCATAACAAAAAACCTCCCTGAGCATTCAGGAAGGTTTTCGATTTATTTTGTCCATACCCCTCCTGATCAGCTGGTAATCAAGCTGATAATGCTAATGGTAATATAGATTTGTATGCTCATTATTGGCTGCAAAACTAACATAAATTACTGAATAGAGGCAAAACACTGAAAGTAATCGAATTTCCCGGCATTTGGGAAACTATAATTTGCTTTTTTTCTGACCTCATCAAGTATAGCCAGGAAATTCAGGATAGGTTCCTCCTGATCGGGCCAGGTACATTTTTCGCACCACTGATCGCAAAAGTTGTAAATGCCAGGCAGAAGGTTCTCATCCCCGGCCAGGGTTTTCATAGTTTCTTTGTATTCTTCAGGGGTCATAACGGTAAATTTATAAATATAGATGCAGAAAGGAAGGGGGAATGGAAAAAAAGGCAGAAAAATGTTGTCGGTTGTCGGTGGTTACTTTCCGATGCAGAAATGTTGAAAAATATTACCAAGTATCTCCTCTGTAGATATTTGACCTGTAATTTCGCCAAGATAATGCATCGCTTCGCGGATGTCCTGAGACAGAAAATCGCCGGAAGTTCCCATGTTCAGGCCTGAAAGGGTTCGAAATAACGCTGTTTGCGCCTTTGTCAGTGCTTCATAATGCCGTGCATTGGTAACCACAACATTCGAATCTTCTAATGATTTGAAATTAACCAAATGCAGAAGCTCTTCTTCCAATTCTTTCAACCCATCACCGGTCTTTGCCGAAATCATGATAACCGATAACTCATAACCGATAACCTCAGTAACACTCTTTTGAAATGCTGAAGCTTTGGCACCATCAATATCTGATTTATTGACGAGAACCACCAGGTGCTGATCGTCACGAATGCGGGTGATGATCTCATGGATCCAACGAATGCTTGATTCAAGTGCAGCGGTTGCATCGGTAACCAAAAGAATAATGCGGGCTTTCTCAATCTGACGGTAGGACCGGTCGATCCCGATGGTTTCAATTTGATCGGTGGTTTCGCGGATACCGGCTGTGTCAATGAACCGGAATTCAATACCTCCCAGATGAATGCAATCTTCAATGCTATCGCGTGTGGTACCGGCAATCTCGGAAACAATCGCCTTATCTTCTTTCAGCAGAGCGTTTAACAGGGTGGATTTGCCAACATTGGTTTCCCCGGCTATTGCTACCGGAACTCCGGATTTTATGGCATTTCCCAGTTCAAATGATGCAACTAAACCGGAGATCTTTTCTATGATGGTATTCACGAGGTTTTTTAACCGGGTGCGATCGGCAAATTCCACATCTTCTTCAGCAAAATCCAATTCCAGTTCAATCAGCGTGACGAAATTCAACAAATGGGTTCTGATGAGAGCTAATTCACTCGAAAAGCCGCCCCGAATCTGGTCAATAGCCAACCGATGAGCTGCGGCACCTGAAGAAGCGATCAGATCGGCAACGGCTTCAGCCTGGGTCAGATCCATCTTGCCATTCAGAAATGCACGTTCGGTAAATTCGCCCGGTTTGGCCATTCTCGCGCCTTCATTTATCAAAAGTTTTAGGATCTCTTGCTGGATGTAAGTTGAACCATGACAGCTGATCTCAATAAGATCTTCACCGGTATAGGTTTTCGGTGATTTAAAATGGCTGATCAACACTTCATCAATGAGCTGTTTCCCGGATTTTATCCATCCATGATGCAACCCTTTGGTCCCGGTTATTGAAAATGGCTTCCTGCTGCCGGAAACCTGAAAGAGCGATTGAATGATTTTGAAGGAATCAGGTCCGGATAAACGAACGATTGCTATGGCCCCCTGACCGGAAGGTGTTGAAATTGCAGCAATTGTATCGTTCATCACTGGACTTGAAGGGTTAAAAAAAACTTATGAAAATTAACAATTATTTGACAATCACTGAATTCAATAATTGCAATCTTTGTCCGAAATTCAAGTTTGATAATTTAAACAGTTAACAATGAAAACAAAAGTTGTGATTTTGATGGCCGGAATTTTATTGATCAGCATGGGCGCATTTGCCATGGGCAAGAAAACGGAAAAGATCAATGTTGCCGGAAAATGCGGTATGTGCGAAACCCGTATTGAAAAAGCCGCACTCGCAATTGATGGAGTGAAAAAAGCAGATTATGATCTGAAAACCAAGACACTCACTGTTACCTTCGACCAAAAGAAAACCAGTGTCGACGGCATTGAAAAGGCGGAAGCAGCAGTTGGTCATGATACCGACAAATACAAAGCAGAAGATGCAGACTATAATAAACTGCCAGGTTGCTGCAAATACAGGAAATAGTACCGATTTTTTGATTTAGTGGAAAAATGGCTCACCTGATCGGGGGCCATTTTCATTTTATCCCGGACTTAAATTCCCACCGCCTTAAATTTGTTTTCTATATTCGCACTTTATAAAAATATTTAAATCGATGTCAATTCTGGTAAACAAGCAATCCCGCATTCTGGTTCAAGGTTTTACGGGCAAGGAGGGATCCTTTCATGCCTCACAGATGATCGAATATGGAACTCAGGTTGTTGGAGGTATTACACCTGGTAAAGGAGGAACACGGCATCTCGACCGGCCTGTCTTTGATACGGTTGCCCACTGTGTTAAAGAAACCGGAGCCGATGTTTCCTTGATTTTTGTACCGCCTGCCGTAGCATCTGATGCGATTATGGAAGCAGCGAATGCTGGTATCAGACTGGTGGTTTGTATATCCGAAGGTATACCAACAGCCGACATGGTAAAAGTGAAATCCTATCTTTCAAACCGGCCGACAAGGCTTATCGGACCCAATTGCCCGGGAATCATAACGCCCGGAGAATGCAAAGTGGGAATCATGCCCGGTTTCATTCACATGAAAGGCAATGTTGGGGTTGTTTCCCGCTCAGGCACTCTTACCTATGAGGCTGTAGATCAGCTTACCCGTCTGGGAATCGGACAATCAACCTGTATAGGAATCGGCGGCGATCCGATTATAGGAACAACAATGCTTGATGCGTTGAAACTCTTTATGGCAGATCCGGATACAGCCGGAGTGGTATTAATCGGCGAGATTGGTGGCTCTATGGAACCGGATGCCGCCAGATGGTATAAGGAACATGCCAACAAGCCTGTTGTAGGTTTTATTGCAGGCCAAACAGCTCCAAAGGGCCGTAGAATGGGCCATGCCGGGGCAATTATCGGCGGGGCTGATGACACTGCCGCTGCCAAGATGGCCATTCTGCGTGAATGCGGTATTCATGTGATTGAATCGCCCGCCAATATCGGCTCAGCAATGAAATCCGCCTTGAAATTCTGATTGATATCAACAAACAAATGACAAAAAACAAACACAGAGCACTTGTCATCCCCGCGAAGGTGGGAACCCCGTCACGCTACATTGAATTCCCCGATAATTAACAACTGATATACGATGAAATTATTAGAAGGAAAAACCGCCCTGATAACCGGGGCATCGCGAGGAATTGGAAAGGCAATAGCTGAAAGATTTGCGGATGAAGGAGCCAATCTGATTCTTACCGATCTTTTTTATGATGATATTGCTAAAGCTTTGGAGGAAGAACTCAGGGCTAAAGGTGTGAAGGTTAAAATGTACGCTTCTGATGCAAGCAAGTTTGATCAGGCCCAAAGTGTGGTTGAAGAGGCTTCCAGGGAATTCGGGCAAATTCATATTCTGGTCAATAATGCCGGGATTACCCGGGATACATTGCTTATGAGAATGACTGAGGAGCAGTGGGATTTGGTTATTAATATTAACCTGAAATCTGTTTTTAACCTGACAAAAGCGGTACAATCCCTGATGTTAAAGCAACGCAGCGGCTCTATAATCAATATGTCATCGGTCGTAGGTGTAAGCGGTAATGCCGGTCAGGCCAACTACAGCGCATCAAAGGCCGGAATTATCGGTTTTACCAAAACCATAGCTCGTGAACTCGGATCCAGGAATATCCGTTGCAATGCAATAGCACCGGGATTTATTATTACGGAAATGACAGATAAGCTTCCTGAAGATGTAAGAAAGGAATGGGCTGAGAAAATTCCGCTTAAACGCGGTGGTACACCGGATGAGGTAGCCAAAGTCGCCCTCTTCCTGGCCTCTGATCTTTCATCCTATGTCAGCGGTCAGGTTATCCAGGTATGCGGTGCTATGTTAACGTAATAACACATAAGGAGCGCTGTCATCCCGGCGAAGGCCGGGACCCCGTTCCTAACAACGATAACTATGCACGCAGAGTCTACATTACCTCTCTGGTTGGTGCTGCCTTTGGTAGTACTTGCCGTTTTTGTGGTGTGGATGATCTATTTTCGTAAGCAGCAGGAATTAGTGCTGCTAAAGCCGGTCCGGATTTTATTAGGTATATCCAGAATGCTGGTTCTGATACTCGTCGGTTTGCTCATCATCTCCCCATGGATCCGAATTTCAGTAAACCGGCAAAAGAAACCGTATTTTATTGTTGTCCAGGATAATAGTGTTTCGATTCCGCCTGTTCAGGATAAAACCGGCTTTACTGTGAAGAGGTCGAACCTGATCGAGAACCTGGTTAAAAGTATTGGTAACCGTTTTCAGGTAAAGGAAGTTCTTTTTGGATCCCAGACAGTGGAAGGTGAAAAGAGTAATTTTTCTGATCCTGTTACCGATCCCGGAGAACTTTTCGCTTACCTTCGGATTTTTTCGCAAACTCATGACTTGGGAGGTGTGTTTATTACATCAGATGGAGTTGCAACAAAAGGAATTACCTTTTCTGAGGCAGCTAAAAATTTCCCATGCCCAATATCTGTTCTGGCTTCCGGAGATTCAACCAGATTCCCGGATGTTCGTATACAGGAGGTGGTCAGCAACGATTGGGTGCGAAAAAACAGCATATTTCCGGTACGTGTCTATTACAATACCGGTGGCTGGACCGGCGGAGGGTTTAAGCTGCAAATTTCAGGGCCAAAAGGCATTATCGATGAAAAGTTTATCGAAACCTCAGCGCAGGTATCACCTTTTGCAGAGTTCCTGATACAGGCTCCGGACAAAGGAACCATGCAGCTTGTAGCCCGAATCATACCGGATCAACCCGATAAGAATCAAGACAATAACTCGAAAAGTTTTTCAGTTAAAGTGATTGAACAGGAGGGTGAAATTCTATGCCTGTATGAATCGGCCCATCCGGATATAGATGCTATCGTTCAGGCTTTAAAAGGAACCAATTCGTTGAATATTAAGCTGGTGGAAGCGTCTGATTTCACCGGGACCGACAAAGACTATGATTTGATTATCCTGCATGGATTGCCATCACAGAAACATCCTCTTGGAGAACTGTTAAAGAAAGCGGCAGACCAGCAGATTCCGTTATTGTTTGTCATTGGTAAATCCACCGATCCAGAGCAGTTCAACAGGTTAAATCATGGCATGGTCATTGATAACCGGCGTAAAACCGGAGAGGCTTCCAAGGGAATTCTGAACCCTTCTTTTACCCTCTTTACACTTCCTGACGATTTTAAAAATCATCTGAATACTTGGCCACCGCTTGATTTGAGCTTTGAAACTTTTTTGTTGGATCCGGGATCTCAAATTTTACTGAAGCAAAGAATCCTGAATATTGAATTGTCAGATCCATTGGTAGCTTTTTCGAACACGCGGGGAGTTAAATTCGGATTTTTCTGCGGTGAAGGTGTTTGGCTTTGGAGATTACATGAATTCCTTGAGCAAAAGAATCACGACTATTTTGATGAGTGGCTTTCCCGCACCATACAATATCTGATGTTGGATGAAAAGAAAGATAAGTTCAGGGTAGTCATTCCTGAAGAACTTTTTGCCTATTCACCGGTACGGATCAATAGCCATCTTTTAAACAACTCATTGGAGGCTGTTAATGATCCGGACGTACTTTTTGCGGTTACCGACTCGAGCGGTCAAAAGACGGAATTCAAGATGGGACGGATTAATGATTATTACGAGTTGAATATTAATGGATTTGCACCCGGTACCTATCGCTATACCGCGGAATCTAAACTTGGAAACGAAAATTTTCGGCGTGAGGGAGCGATGACTATGATGGTCCGGCCGATTGAACAAATAGAGCCGGTTGCCGATTTTGAATCTCTCAGATCTCTTGCCAGGAGTACGAATGGTAAATTCTTTATTCCGGGCCAGGAGAGCAGCTTATTATCATACTTTAATGACCTCAAGCCATCTGAAATGCGGATCAATGAGGAGTTTAAGTGGTATGAGCTGATTAACTTTAAATGGTTGCTTCCTTTCCTGATTTTCTTGCTCGCCATGGAATGGTTTTTGCGACGGTGGTTTGGTATTCGTTAATCAATATATCCTATGAAGAAATTGACGTTGTTATTGTTGGTTGTGCTGACGTTCCTGTGTTCTTGTCAGTTGCAGAAGGTTATGGTTAATGTTTATACACCTTCAAAACTTGTTTTTCCTCCTGATGTCAGATCCGTTCTCGTTACTTCCAGGTATGTTCCGGCAACAGGACCGTATGAAGAGGTTCAATGGGGGGCCTATGAGTCAATCGACAGCTTAAAGTGGGCACTTTCAGAGTCCCTGGTCGATACTTTGGCAAAACGGATGGTTACAGGGAATAACTATCTCGTTAAGGTTAAGCATTTTCCGCGCATGCTGCGGCACAATGAAGCCAGCCTGCCAGATCCGCTGCCCTGGGAAGGTTTGTTAAATCTGTCAAAGAAGGAATACGTTCAGGCCCTTTTAATCATTGAAGGATTCGGCCTGAAGAAAACTCCGGTGATTGTTACTGATAATAACGGCAATTACCTGGCACAATATTCTGTCGGGGTCACCTTGGCTCTCAGGGTTTATGAACCCGACAAAATGAGAATAATCGACGATTCAGTTTATATTTTTTCCAGTGAATTCAAAGGGACAGGGAAAACTGAGCAGGAAGCCTTAAAGCAGCTTCCGGATGATCAGAAAGCAATGCTTACGGCTTGTTCCAATGCCGCAGAAGCCTATTTTACGCTGATAAATCCCGGAGAAGTTCTCGCAAAACGTTACTATTATAATGAAGGCGACAGTTCCATGCTCCAGGCCGATCAAGCTGTTAAGAAAGGTAAATGGGGCAGGGCAGAATCGAAATGGAAATGGCTGGCATACAATAGCCAGGATTCTGTCATCCAGGCAAAAGCTTCCTATAATATGGCGCTGGTTTGTGAACGGGATGGGCGTATCAATCAAGCAATTGGTTTTGCCCGGCGATCACAGCGGCTTAAGCCGGATAACCATACTTTGGAATACATCAATGTCCTGAATAAAAAGATTTTGGATTACGAGGACCAAATAAAACAAAAAAAGCTAATCAGGAGGTGGTAACAGGATGAAACGGTTTGCCCGGCTCCCGGTTTTTGCAATTCTTGTGCTTTTATCAGGCTGCTATGTGGCCAATATGCTTGAATTCGACGGACTCAAACCGGCGGAAGTAGCCATTTCGGCATCTATACAATCATTGACAGTGGTTTCCAGATGTGATCTGGATAGTGTATACAAAGTATCATTAGAGTCATTAGGCCGCATTAAGGATTTCGATCGCGACAGCATCATGGCGAAACAGGTAGTTCTCGGATGTTCAGATGCTTTGGTTGAAAGTCCAAGGTTTGATTTATTTAATCCGATTGTTCGCAGAAGCCTTGTTGGAGATTTCTCCGACCCTTCAAGAAAAATACCCTGGGATATGATTCAAATCATTGCAGGCGACCCTCCACGGGATGCCGTTTTATCCCTTGAAATTGGTGTTATCAAGGATACCATAAAATATAGCCTTCAGGATGGATGGTTAAGAACGTATACATACAACGTGGTTGTTAAAACATTGTGGCGATTATATCGCTTGAGCGACTTCCAGTCGAAGGAATTTAATTTTGCCGATACCGTTGCTTTTGATATTGATTCTCCATCCGAATTTACATCCTCTCCCGATCAGAGGCTTGAATGTATCAGGAATGCGATGTATGAGGCCGGTGTGCAGACTGCTGAGAGACTGGCTCCCTGGTGGACCAATTTTCAACGGTACTATTTCACGATGGGTTCGCAGAAATTTATAAACGGTGCCAAATTGCTTAGAGATGGTAAATGGCAGGAAGCAGCAGAAATCTGGAGGCCTTATACCGAATCATCGAATAAATTGGTTGCCGCGAAAGCTTGCTTTAATATGTCGCTCACGTGTGAGATAGCAAACAATATCCCGGCCGCACTCGACTGGCTGAAACAGTCTGAAAAACTCGGAATGCATGAGTTTTATATCAAGGACTATCAGTCGAAATTGGAAAAGAGGAAAGCGGAAACGGATAAATTGGATGAACAAATGAGGTAAATAACTTGCAGGCGAACTACTTTTGAATAAAATGAAGAACCCAACCTCAGAAATTATCACCATCGGTGATGAAATACTAATCGGCCAGACCATCGATACCAATTCGGCCTGGATTGGCGAGCGGATGTCGATGATTGGCATTCCGGTAAAGAGAATTATCTCTATTTCAGATAGTTCCGATGAAATTCGTTTAGCTCTGGCTGATTCAATCAGCCGTGCCGATGTGGTACTGATAACCGGTGGACTGGGCCCTACCAATGACGACCGGACCAAATCAACTTTGGCAGAATTTTTCAATTCTGAACTTATTGAGGATAAGACGGTTCTGGAAGATATTCTTCAGCTTTTAAAAGTCAGGAATGTTCCCGTCTCATCTCTGAATCGTGCGCAGGCCTTAGTGCCGCATAATTGTCGTGTTATCCGGAACCCGCAGGGAACCGCACCGTGTATGTGGTTTGAAAAAGATGGAAAGGTGGTGATTTCGATGCCGGGGGTGCCGTATGAAATGATATCCATCATGGAGACGTCTGTTTTATCATTACTGAAAACCCATTTTAAAACGCCGGCGATTCTTCATAAAACAATCATGACCACCGGAGTGCCGGAATCAAAATTGGCGACCATGCTGGTTGACTGGGAGATGGCACTTCCCGGAAACTTTTCAATTGCTTATCTGCCATCACCGGGTATGGTCAGGCTAAGAATCAGTGGTATAGGTGATAGCAGGACTGGGTTAGAAACAGAGATGTCTTATTTAACCGAATCATTGGTAGCGATAGTTAAAGATTATCATTTTGGATATGACGAGATCTCGCTCGAAGAGAAGATCGGCCAAATACTATCTGAAAGTCATCGGTCCATTGCCACGGCCGAGAGTTGCACGGGAGGCAACATTGCAAGGCTCCTCACCCGGATACCCGGAAGTTCCTCATATTACAAAGGCAGTATTGTTGCCTATGCCAATGAAATTAAGGTGAAATATCTTGATGTCCCGGAACTCATGCTGAATCAGTATGGTGCCGTGAGTCAACAGGTGGTTGAACAGATGGCAAAAAGTTGCCTGTTACATTTTGATACCGACTTTTCCGTGGCTACTTCGGGCATTGCCGGCCCCGAAGGAGGAACTATTGCTAAGCCTGTGGGTACCACCTGGATTGCCGTTGCCAGCCGTGAAGGTGTTTTTTCGCAATGTTTTCAATTTGGGGAACACCGTGAGCGTAATGTAGTTAAGGCTTCATTGGCTGCCTTGAATATGCTCCGGATTGAGGTTTTGAAAGAAACAATCTCTAAGTAAACCTTCTATAAACATCGATCGGTTAGTAAGATCAGGCCATTTTTTTACTCAATCTCTTGAATATTTGAATAAAATTGCCGTAATTTGCGATCCAAAATTCAAAGAGCATGTCGAAGATGTGTCAGATAACCGGTAAGAAAATGATGGTGGGCAACCATGTGTCCCACTCTAACCGGAGAGTAAAGAGGCGTTTTTATCCAAATCTGTTTACCCGGAAGTTTTGGCTGCCGGAAGAAAACCGCTGGATAACGCTGAAAGTGTCAGCCAATGGTATTCGTACCATAACGAAAAATGGACTGGCAGCCTGTCTCAAAAAAGCCA
Source organism: Porphyromonadaceae bacterium (assembly GCA_007280905.1). GTDB lineage: Bacteria > Bacteroidota > Bacteroidia > Bacteroidales > UBA12481 > UBA12481. Next base: position 45,967 of record QYQM01000001.1, read on the forward strand.
AAGATGAAGGTTTGATCACCAAATATTAAGAGGAGCAGTAACAAATGGGAAAAAAAGCTAAAGGCAATCGGGTTCAGGTGATCCTAGAATGCACTGAGCATAAAACCTCAGGTCAGCCAGGTACTTCACGTTACATTACCACCAAGAACCGGAAAAATACCCCGGATCGCATGGAGTTCCGGAAGTACAATCCAATTCTTCAGAAAGTAACCATTCACCGGGAAATTAAATAGTTCAGAATATGGCAAAGAAAGTTGTTGCTACTATGCAAACCGGCAAAGGAAGACACTATGCCAAGGTTATCAAAATGGTGAAGTCACCGAAAACCGGAGCCTATTCTTTTAAGGAAGAAATGGTTCACAATGATCACGTCAAAGACTATTTCAACCAGAAGTAATCTGGACCTGTTGTTTCATGGGCATATTCAGTTGGTTTTCGGCAGATAAGAAAAAGAACCTCGATCAGGGCCTTGCCCAAACCAAAGAGAGTGTTCTCAAGAAACTGACCCGCGTTATTGCCGGAAAGAGCAAGGTTGATGATGAGGTACTGGATAACCTCGAAGAGGTGCTGATTTCCTCTGATGTAGGAGTAACCACAACCGTAAGGATTATTGATCGCATCCAAAAGCGGGCAGCGCGTGACAAATACATGAGTACCGATGAACTGAACCGGATACTTAAAGAAGAGATCGGTGCACTCTTATCAGAAAATAATAACGTGGATCAGGAGGATCTTCCATTTCCTGAAACAGGTGGCCCCTATGTTATCATGGTTGTCGGAGTTAATGGTGTTGGAAAAACCACAACGATCGGTAAACTGGCTTACCAATATAAAAGCAGGGGTAAAAAGGTTCTGCTTGGAGCAGCCGATACTTTCCGCGCAGCTGCAATCGAACAACTGGAAATTTGGGCTCAACGTGCCGGTGTTCCATTGATCAAGCAGAAAATGGGAGCGGATCCTGCATCGGTTGCATTCGACACCTTGCATTCAGCTGTTGCACAGCAATCTGATGTGGTGATCATCGATACGGCAGGAAGGCTCCATAACAAAATCAACCTGATGAACGAGCTTACCAAAATTCGCAGCGTGATGAAAAAGGTGATTCCCGATGCACCCCATGAAGTGCTTTTGGTGCTTGACGGATCTACCGGTCAGAACGCTTTCGAACAGGCAAAACAATTCACAGCAGCAACCGAAGTCACAGCCCTGGCACTTACCAAATTGGATGGAACGGCCAAAGGCGGTGTCGTAATCGGTATCAGCGATCAATTTAAAATACCAGTCAGATATATTGGTATTGGCGAGAAGATAGAAGACCTTCAGGTTTTTAACAAAACTGCGTTCATCGATTCCCTTTTTGGGCCAGATGCTTCTTAACACGCAAATGTTAACCCGCAACTCCTAATTTTTACTCTCGTGCGCGTTGACATCATTAATCTCGGCTGCTCAAAAAATCTCGTGGATTCAGAAAAACTTCTGAGCCAATTGCGTGCCCAGGGGATAAAAACCAGGCTTGATCCCGGTCGAGTGAATGCTGATGTTCTGATTATCAATACATGCGGATTTATCCTCGATGCTAAGGAAGAATCAGTCAATACCATCCTCCAGGCCATCGAGGCTAAAAAGAACGGCCAGATCACGAAAATCTATGCAATGGGTTGCCTCATACAGCGTTACCGAAATGAATTGGTACCTGAGATGCCTGAAGTGGATGCCTGGTTTGGTATTGAACAAATCCCTGACATTGTTACCTCCCTCAACCTGGCCTTTCATCCGGAAATCCTTAACCAGCGTGTTTCTTCGACTCCTCCGCATTATGCTTATCTGAAGGTCTCAGAAGGTTGCAGCCGGAATTGCTCATTTTGTGCCATCCCTGATATCAGGGGAAAACATGTGTCCAGAAAAATGGAGGATATTCTGGAAGAAGCATCCTGGCTGGCAAAGAAAGGGGTGAGGGAACTGCTCCTTATCGCACAGGATCTCTCCTATTATGGACGTGATCTGTACAGGAAGAGCATGCTGGTACCCCTGCTGACCAGGCTTTCCCGCATTGAAGGCATCACCTGGATCAGACTGCATTATGCCTATCCGGAAAGTTTTCCTTCAGGACTGCTCGATCTGATGCAGTCGAACGATAAAATCTGTAACTATCTTGATATTCCCTTTCAGCATATCAGCGACAGAATGCTGAAGATGATGAACCGGGGCTACAGTAAGGCTGACACTTACAATCTGATCCGCGAAATCCGGGTTAAAATACCGGATGCAGCTATCCGGACCACCTTCCTCGTTGGACATCCCGGAGAAACCGGGGAGGATTTTATGGAACTGCTGGATTTTATCAGAGAAGCCAGATTTGAACGGCTGGGAGTTTTTACCTATTCGCCGGAAGAAGGAACCCGATCAGGCGACCTTTTCCCTGATGATGTTTCGGAAGAGATCAAACAGGAAAGATATTCCCGGATCATGGAATTGCAGCAGCAGATTTCAGCAGATATTAACCATTCGCGTATCGGACAGGAATTCCAGGTAATTATTGATCGGGTTGATGGTGAGTTTCATGTGGGACGTTCACAATTTGATTCACCTGAAGTGGATCAGGAAATTCTGATCCCATTATCATCCGGCAAAGCTAATCCCGGTGAATTCCATCAGGTTATAATAACTAAAGCTGATGATTACGATCTTTACGCCAATCTTATCCTATCTTAACGTCTTCTTAACGTCTCTTTTCGTCTTTTTTCTTGTTCTTGTCTTATAGTCTTCTCGTCTTAAAGTCTGCTTTTTTTATGTATACCTGCGACATCCACCAACGTATCCGCTACGGAGAAACCGATCAGATGGGATATGTCTACTATGGCCGCTATGCAGAGTTTTATGAAATCGGAAGAACCGAGTTAATCAGGTTACTGGGAATGACTTACCGCGATCTTGAATCCCAGGGAATCCTTTTGCCGGTTGTAAAGATGGTCGCAAGATATTACAGGCCGGCTGCCTATGATGAATTGATTACCATCCGTACGATATTACGTTCACTGCCAACAGCCAGGATTACCTTTTTTTATGAAATATATAACGAAGCTGGTGATTTGATCAATGAGGCTGAATGTCAGCTTGTTTTTACCGATTCTGCAACCAGGAAGCCGGTGCGGCCTCCTAAAGATTTGCTTGACGCTTTAAAACCTTTCTTTACCAGCCGGGTTAATAGTTAAAGTGATTTTCAATATGAAAAAGATTGCATTTTCTTCCCTGCTGATAGTTTTTTCACTGTCCTTACAGGCGCAGCGTTATACCATCAGAGGAACAGTGGAAGATAACCTGACCGGGGAAAAACTGATCAGTTCCAATGTATATGATGCCATGTCACTCAAAGGGATCACTACCAATGCGTTTGGTTTCTATAGCCTAACATTTCCGGCAGGGATAGTTAAACTGACTGTCTCCTATATCGGATACCAAACGGTTGTTCTGGATTTAAATCTGCGCCAGGATACCCTGATAAATATTCGTCTCTCGCCGGTTATCAATCTGGATGAAGTTGTTATTTCGGCCGAAAGGGCCAAGTCGGCTGTTTTAAGCACCCAGATGAGTATGACTGAACTAAGTGCAAAATCCATCAAAAGTCTGCCCATGCTTCTCGGAGAGGTCGATGTTTTGAAAGCTTTGCAGCTTTTACCCGGGGTGAAGGGTGGAAACGAAGGTACAAGCGGAATTTACGTGAGGGGTGGGGGACCTGATCAAAACCTTATTCTGCTCGATGGAGTCCCGGTTTATAATGCAAATCACCTGTTTGGTTTTTTTTCAGTGTTTAACCCCGATGCCATCCAAAGCGTAAAACTCATAACAGGCGGATTTCCTGCCCGTTATGGTGGCCGTCTATCCTCAGTTCTTGATATTCGCATGCGTGATGGTAACAATAAGAAATTCAGCGCGGAAGGCAGTGTCGGTATTATTGCCAGCAAACTTACCATTGAAGGCCCGATCATAAAGGATAAAACGTCTTTTATTGTATCAGGCCGGCGAACTTACATTGATGTGCTTGCACAGCCGCTGATTAAATTGCAGGCAAAAGGCAGCAATAGCAATATCAACGCCGGGTATTACTTTTACGATCTGAATGCCAAGATAAACCATAAATTCTCGGATAAAAGCCGCCTCTTTCTGAGTGCTTATTCAGGCCGGGATAAGGCCTATTTTTGGACCGTGGATAAAGGAGATAAGCAGGGTGTAAACTTTCGATCTGAAGCTGATGCCGGACTTGGCTGGGGCAATCTCACTGCTGCAGTGCGCTGGAATTATGTCATCACACCAAAGTTGTTCAGCAATACAACATTAACCTATAGCCGGTACAATTTCGTAACCTCGATGATGAATCAACAAGTTAATAATGATACCCTTACCTATAAGTTTCAATATATATACGATACGGGAATCATTGACTGGGCCGGCAAAATTGATTTTGAATACCTCCCCGATCCAAATCATACCATCCGTTTCGGATATAATCAGATATACCACATTTTCAAACCAGGTGTGAGCGTGTTGTCGATGCAGGGCGGGAATAATTTCGGAATTGATACCACCTTCGGAAATAAAGACATTTACGCGCATGAAGGTGCTTTGTTTGTGGAAGATGACTGGACTATTTCACCCCGGCTGAAAGCCAATATCGGCTTGCATTTTTCTGGTTTTAAAGTACAGGATTCGACCTATACCTCTCTGCAGCCCAGGATCTCAGCAAGGTTTCTCGTGAATGAAAAGGTTTCGATAAAGGCTGCTTTTACCACCATGAGCCAGTATATTCATCTCCTGACCAACTCAACCATCGGACTGCCAACCGATTTATGGCTTCCTTCAACGGAAAAAATCAAACCCGAAAGAGCCACTCAATATGCTTTAGGTGTGGTTTATGAGCCCGCTGACGGCATTGGGATCAGTGTGGAAGGTTATTATAAATCGATGAAAAACCTGATCGAATACAAAGAGGGCGCAAGTTTCTTCTCCTTCACCAATGACTGGCAGGATAAAATCGAAATCGGGGAAGGCAGGGCCTACGGTGTTGAAATCCTCGCAAGAAAACAACTGGGAAAAACTTCCGGATGGATTGGGTACACCCTTTCCTGGAGTGACCGGAAATTCGAAAATATCAGCTTCGGTGAATGGTTCCCTTACCGGTATGACCGCCGTCATGACGTATCGTTTGTTCTGAACCAGAAAATTTCCGATAACATCGATTTAGGGATTACCTGGGTTTATGGTACGGGGAATGCGGTCACGCTTCCCCTTGAAAAATATGCATCACTTGCAAGTATATGGTCAGAGTATCGTTATTTTAACGGGATCGAGGCTTTTGACAACCGGAATTCCTACCGGATGCCTGCCTACCATAGGCTCGACATCGGTATCAACTTTAAAAAAGATACCAAATGGGGCGAGAGCGTCTGGTCAATAGGTGCATATAATGTCTATAACCGCAAGAATGCTTTTTATCTCCAATTCAGCCAGCAATATATGGCCGACGGATCTTCTAAAACGGTTCTTAAGCAGTATTCGCTTTTCCCGATAATACCATCTATCAGTTACAGCTTTAAGATTAAGTAAAATGAAAAAATATCCAACCCGATACCGACTGCAACTGGCCGCAATCCTGGCAGTTTTTGGATTAGTATCCTGCGAAAAGATCATCGATATTTCTATTCCTGATAAAGAACGGAAAATTGTGGTTAACGGGTTGATCAGTCCTAATCATCAGGTTAGGGTCAACCTTAGCAGGAGCTTGTCCGTTCTGGAAAATGACAGCCTTATTTCCATCACCGGCGGTGATGTCAGTCTTTTTCATGGTACCGATCTGATCGGAAAATTTCAGGAAGAAACCGGGGGGTATTATTCTTTGCCGGATTTCAAACCCCAGGTTGGCCAAACTTACCGGTTAACCGCCTCATACGATGGTCTGAATCCGGTGGAAGCCAATGCAATTTTACCGCCACTGGTACCTATAGTCTCTGTTGATACTGCAACGCTTATAGGCGAATGGGGGCAGCAGGAACTACGTCTCTCAGTAAAATTCAATGATCCTGCAGGAGTGCATAATGTTTACGGATTTGGTGTTGACGTTACCTACAAAGAGTTTGATTATGGCACCATGACGTATACCGGTAAAAAACTATCCCATCCTTCTTACATTTTCGGTAATTCGGATAAATTTCTGAAGGATGAATCCACTAATTTCGAGGGAAAACTCTTTTTCGAGGATTTGTTGTTTGACGGGCTGATGAAGACCGTTGAATTTGGTATCACCGACTATTCATTTTTTGAGTCTGATACGGTCTGGCTGGATGTTAAAATGGAACAGATTGATCCGTCTTATTATCTATACGTGCTGAGTTATGACGCTTATCAGCAGGCACATGGAAATCCATTTTCCGAACCGGTTCAGGTTTACACGAATGTTAAAGGCGGGTTTGGTATTTTCTCTGGCTCCTCATCGGCCAGTTTTTCGATAATTACCAGCGGGATGAGGAAATTCGAGTGAAATGTTAATTTCTATGTAACAAGAAGCGGCCAGATTCGTCTATAAGATGATGACAGCACAAGAATTCAACGAAAAAGTCGTTCCATTAAACCGGCAGCTTTACCGGTACGCTTTCCGTTACCTGGAGAACCAGGAGGATTCAAAAGATGCTGTTCAGGATATCTTTGTAAAACTTTGGAACTTAAGATCTGAACTTGTCACGGTCAATAGTATCGAGGCATTTTCAATCAGGGTAATGCGAAATTATTGTCTCGATAGGATTAAGCTGAGAAAAACGGTCAGCCTGGATGTGAACGAGTATTTTAGCAACCGGCCAGGAAATGAGCCTGCACCGGACCGCCACCTCGAAGTCAATAATTCTGTTGATATTGTCCGAAATGCCATTACAGACATGCAGGAACCTCAGCGATCTGTAGTGCGGATGAGAGATATTGAGGGTTATTCAAATGAGGAAATAGCAGAAGCTCTGGGTATTGCGGATGGAACAGTTCGCGTAATTTTATCACGTGGAAGGAATAAGATCAGGCAAATCCTGGCTAAAATGTATGGATATGAAAACGAACGGAGTAAAAATCTTATTGCAGAAATACTATGACGGATTGACTTCCTCCAGGGAAGAGTCCGATCTTGAAGAGTATTTCCTGAATGGTCAGGTTGATCCGGAATTGGAGGCTGATAAACTTCATTTCCTGGCTGTTGCAGCTATGAGAGACGTAGAAATACCTGTACCTGACGATTTGGAGGCTTCTGTCCTGAATACTCTGAAAGAGGCACAAAAAGATCGGGTGCACGGCCACCGGAGAATTATGTATTTAGCTTTCAGCGTTGCAGCTGGTCTGCTCATGATGGTTTCAACATTCATTTTCCTTTCAAGGCAGAATCAAACCCAGTATATCAGTGATCCGAAAATTGCCTATGCTGAATCACGTGAGGCCCTCGAAATGGTTTCAAAATTCTTCAATGAAGGTACTTCCCAGCTATCTGGCCTGAGCAGGATCAACCAGGCGGTTGAGCCTCTACAGAAATTGAACTCATTGGATAAGGCTGCAAAAAGTTTGTCAATATTGGGAAAACTGCAAAATCAAAAGTAAATCAAGAATCATGAAAAAATATTTCATCCTGATAATATTATTCTGTATGACAGCGAGCCTGTCTGCGCAGAATAAGGCTATTGAACAACTATTTCAGAAATATTCCGATAAGGAAGGATTCACCTCAGTAGTCATTACAAAAAACATGTTTCAGCTTTTTGCCAATGTTGATAACCCAAACAATGACGATTTTTTAAGAACAGTTAAAAATCTGGAATTCATTAAAATATTATCCATCAAAGGGGAGAACGACGGCAAAGCTTTTTATCAGGATATACAGGCAGCAATCCCCGAAAAGGATTATAAGGAATTAATGACCATCAAGGAGACCGGCAATCAGGTTAAATTCCTGACCCTTGAGAAAGACGGGGTTATCAAAGAACTCATCATGATCAGCGGTGGCAAGGAAGAGAGCACGATGATCTGGATGGCAGGAATTATTGACATGAAGACTGTGGCTAAAATTGCCCAGGGAATGCAGATTAACGGTATGGAAAACCTGGAGAAGGTGGAAAAAAAGTAGAGACGCATACTTGCGTCTTTACCCAACCTTTCGCGGTATGTCGGCCAGACGCAAATATGCGTCTCAACAATCCCGGGGTTTTCTATTTTTGTGGTGTGAAAAGAATTTCATCAACAACATTTCACAGATTATTCCTATTGGTGCTCCTGGTTTTATCGATCCAAGGGCACGCACAATACTATTCCATGGGTTCCGATCCTTCGGCAATTAAATGGAGCCAGACAAATGTTCACCAATTCCATCTGATTTATCCGAAAAATCAGATCAGGCTGGCCGGAAAGTACAGCGAAATTTTAAATGATATAGGTGCTCCGGTAACCGCTTCCATGCAGTCAGATATCAGGAGTATTCCGGTTATCATGCATCCGTTTACATCCTATTCAAATGGCAGTTCAATATTGGCACCCCGTCGTATTGAACTTTTTCCAAAGCAGCCCATTGCACTGGAAACCAATGATTTTGCATCACAGTTAATCATTCATGAAGTGAGGCACTTTGCACAAATGGATAGATTGAATACCGGGATAACCAGGGTTGCGGGTTTTATTCTGGGCGAACAGGCACAATCAATAGTCCTGGGGCTGCATGTTCCGAAATGGTTGTTGGAAGGCGATGCGGTTCTGACCGAAACCTTACTGAGCCATGCCGGACGAGGCAGATTAGCCAGTTTTATTCAGCCTTTAAGGTCACGGCTGGTAGATAATAAGGACCTTTCCTGGGACCGGGTTTGGTTCGGCTCCTATCATGAATTGCTGCCGGATGAATACGTCTTTGGTTATTTCCTGACGGCCCGTGCCAGAATGCTAGCCGATCCGCTAATCTGGTCCGATGCTCTCGGGCAAATTGGAAGAAATCCTTTTAATATTAAGGGCCTCTCCGGTTTAACACGACCGAAAACGGGATTCAGGTTTTCTAAACTGTACGTGGAAACTTTGGATTGGCTGCGTGACTTCTGGACAAATCCTTCCCTGGCGGTTAAAACTCCTGATAGCCTTTTTAACATTACCAGGGATTCCCATGAATTTTTGAATTATTACAGGCCACAACAATTTAGCAATCATGAAGTTATCTGTTTAAAAAAAACAATGGGGGATTTACCTGCTTTTGTGATTATTGATTCTTCTGCGAATGAAAGAATAATTGCAAGGCCCGGAACCATTGAAGATGCCGGGTTTTCATATCATCAGGGAAAACTGGTTTGGTCCGAATTGATCCAGGATCCAAGATGGGAGAACCGGTCATGGTCAGAATTATTTGTTTACGATTTTAAAACCGGTCGAAAAACCAGATTAACTTACGGACAAAGATACTTTTCTCCGGTTTTCAGTCCTTCCGGGGATCGCATTGCCGCAATTGATGAACAGGTGGATGGCTCATCATACCTGCGAATCATAGATCCTTTGGATGGCAGGATAGTCAGATCGATGCCGGAAGCCAGGAATGACCATTTCAGCTATTTATGTTGGGGCAAGGGTCCGGATGAACTGTATGCCATCACTACTGGTTCAGAGGGCAGAAAACTGATTCATATCGACTTCAGAGAAATGGTGCAGGAGATTCTTCTGGATGCGGGATACACAGATATTGCCTGCCCGGCCGCATACGGCGATTGGATCTATTTCTCCGGTCCGGCAGGAGCTACGCAGGGACTTTACCGGATTAACAGCAATACTCATATTACGGAAATTGTATTTGGTCATCCTCATGGGATTAATTATTTAAGTACACAGGACCAGAACTTATTTCTGTCTGTTTATTCTGCAAATGGTTACCGGCCTGCCAAAGTCGCCTTCGGTTCCTTGCGAGGTAAAACAGTTTATCGTATCGATCCTCTTATTGAACCTGTTACAGCGATCATTCAAAGGGCTTATGGAGAATTTCCCGTGGTCTATTCCGATACAATTCAGACAGTTGCAATAAAACAGTATAGTAAGATCGGTCATCTTTTCAAACTCCACTCCTGGTCTCCCTTGTTTCTTAATCCGGATTCCTATCAAATTAGCCCCGGAGTGGTTTTGATGTCGCAAAATGATTTGAGCACCCTAACCTGCTGGGCTGGTTATCAATACAATAAAACAGATTTGTCCCACAATCTGTTATCATCGTTGCGCTATACCGGTCTTTATCCCACGCTGGAAATGGATTATAGCAGAAAATACCGGAATCCTGATCCTGAGTCCGATTCAACAGGTCATCGATCTGGAAAATTTCCTGGTGCTTACTGGCAGTTTTTACGTTTTGGGTCGGGTATACCGCTGAACTTTTCTTCCGGGGCCTGGAGCCGGAAAATTCAACCGACTCTTTTTTTCGAGCAGGTCAGCTATTTGTTGGACCGCAATTCCGAATTAAATAATTCTGCATGGATGGCCGGGTTGTCCTTTTCATCTGTTTTTCTGCGAAAAACCAGTTACCGTGATCTGTTTCCCAAGTGGGGTGTATCGATGAATTTCAGCTATTTCAAGGCATTCAGTCTGGTCAGGCGGGGTAACAATATGACGGGTAGAATTATACTGTATTTACCCGGCTTACTGCCCAATAGCAGCTTGCGGATACTGAATTCTGCAACTTTTTTGACCTTTGATCAGTATTTCAACTCCATACAGGATTTTCCCAGGGGCCAGGTTGTTTATCAGGCGCGTGACAGGTACAACCTGAAAATTGATTATGCGTTCCCGATAGCCTATCCGGATTACCATCTCAGTTGGCTGATTTACATTAAACGAATAAAAACCGACCTGTTCTTCGATGCTGGTACACAGTTATATATCAAAAATTGGTTTATATCGACAGGGCTTGACCTGACTTTCGACTATCATCTGGTTCGTTCAGGAATTCAGCTGGAATCAGGAATCAGAATGATGTATTTTCCGACAGCACGGAAAATTGGTGCAGAATTTTTATTTGCCTTTTCAGTTAACTGATCAGCCTCTTTTCATCTCAATCAGGGTAATCTCAGGCCAGATTCCAACACGACCGGGAAATGCCAGGTAACCCAAACCCCGGTTTACATAGAGATATTGGTTGTTTGATTTATAGAGCCCTGCCCAATATTTGTAAATCAATTGAACCGGACTGATTTTAAAATTGCCGATTTCCAAACCAAATTGAAATCCATGGGTATGCCCCGAAAGAGTTAGGGGAATCTGTGTTTTTTCGTTTACTTTCTTTACCCAATGGTCAGGGTTATGTGACATCAGGATCACAAAGGCATCTTTCGGAATCCCTGTCATGGCTTTGTTGAGATCGCCATATTGTTTAAAAGGCAGGAGACCCCAGTTTTCCACCCCGGCCAGATAAATCCGTTCATTATTTCTTTCAATGGCCACATTTTCATTACGAAGAATCCGGAAACCCATTTCTTCCTCCTGTCTGAGAATGGCATCGAGATTGGCCTTTTTGGCAGCCTTGGTATGCCATGAAGAGTAGTCCCCGTAATCGTGATTACCAAGAATTGCAAATTTTCCCATCGGAGCATTCATCCTCGACCACATGGAGGTCCAACCCTCCATCTCTGATGCAAAATTATTGACCATATCTCCCGTGAACAGCAGCAGATCCGGCTTGATGTCATCGATAATGCTGACCACTTCTTCGAGTTTTCCAGAGTTACTATAAAAACTTCCAAGATGTGCATCGGAAAGTTGAACTATTCGTAATCCATGAAAGGCTTGTGGAAGGTCAGGAAATTTGATTTCCGAGTGATGAACCGTAAATCGAAAACGTCCCCAGCCAACTCCGTGGAGAACTCCGAGAAATGGCAATGCGGCAACAATTATTCCGATTTTTCGGATAAAATCGCGACGGTTAACCATGGAATCCATCGGTGGGGGCGATTCTTTATAATTTCGTTTGCGGGTCAATCTCAGGACCCCATTTTTCAGATCTTCAAGACCTTCAAAAATGATATAAAACAATTTGAAAACGAAAAATGCGATAAAGACGGAATTGAACCAGATTAATCTTTGATATCGGGCTGGATCTTCCGGGGATTTCTGGTAATTCAGATAAAACAGGATAAACAGGGCAATCAAGCTTAAGGAAAACGTCAGGTAAACCACGGATGCTCTTATTCGGAATTTTCGGGACCTGCTTTTGATCAAACCCATTAATCCCTTGTATGTATACAGGTCAATCAACAGGAGAATGGGTATGATCAGGATAATGGACTGAAATGAACGCATATAGTAAGCCGGGTTATGGAACAATTTGAACAGAAAATCCGTAGTAAAACAATATAAGCCCTTCTTTGTTTCGGGGTGCAAGATTAGTTGTTTAATCTGAATTCCAATAGAATTCGCAATTCTAATTATTATGGAAAACTTACTAATCAAGTATTTTGAAGCCCGGATCAAAAATGAAACTAAAAACAAGGAGCCCGGGCCGGTCATTACCATTTCCAGGGAATATGGATGCCCTTCTAAAGTACTCGCTGGAATTGTGGTGGACAAACTCAGGTCGTTGGATCAGGAAACCCCGGCACATCCCTATCGATGGAGATGGATTAGCCGTGAAGTATTGGAAGAATCTGCCAAGGACCTGAAAGTCGATCCCAGGCACATCAACCATATTTTTGATTATCAGGAGAGGTCGATAATTGATGATATCCTGGCATCAACCCGAAAGGATGGCAGTTACAAGTCGGATCATGCGATTAAGAAATCTGTTGGTAAAGTTATTCGTTCCATGGGTGAACACGGGCATGTGGTCATTGTTGGCCGTGCCGGAGTCGTGTTGAACAGGGATATTAAAAAATCACTGCATATACGCCTCATGGCACCGCTGGAATGGAGGATTAACAGTACCATGCAAATGCAGAATCTGCCTAAGGACAAGGCTTTGGAAATGATAATAAGTAAGGACGCAAACCGTAAAAGATTTCTGGAATATTACCTGGGACAAAAATTCCAGATCCAGATTTTCGATACAGTGTATAACTGCGCATATCTTACCCTGGAAGAGATTGCAGATTCAATAGTGTATTCGGCAGGGCAGCGAAAAATGATCTGAAATTAAATCCTCTCAACACTGTTTTCCGGAATCCAGGCTTCTTTGCCATCTGCCAGCCTGATCCTGATCCAGGAGCCTACCCGGTCAGTTATTTTTACTTTAACCCCCTCATGAATCACAAATAAGTCGGTTCCGCCTGGATCTGGCGAACTTTTTGCGGTTAATGATGATGAAAAAACAATCGCTGAATCCGGATGCACCGATTGTTTGTTCTGAATACTTCCCAGCAGCCATGAAAATACCAGGATAACAATCAGCAATGCTCCCCCGGAAAGCATCCACTTTCTAAATTTGAAAACCCTTTTCACATAGACGAAAATGACCACGGATAATAGGAGAAAAAATGCAATCAAGCTAATATAGCCCCAGGCATCAGCCTTAATTATACAGGCGAAGGTGCGGATCCATTTTCTGAAAAAGAATTCATTTACGGGATTGATTTTATCGACCACCAACCGGTTTGCCAGATCGAGATTGAACTGGATATCCACATCTTTCGGATTCAGGATTAAAGCTTTCTCATAGTACAAGATAGCCGATGGAATCTGGCCCAGCTTGTAAAACGTATTCCCCAGATTGTAATACAATTCCACAGATTCAAATCCTGAATTGACTATTTTCTGATATTCCTCCCTGGCAGAGGAATATTCTCCGTTCAGATAGAGTTGGTTGGCTTTGTCAAATACCATCTGTTCCACCTTGGATTGTCCGGCAACCGGAAGCCAGACGAGTAAAGAGAAAACCAGGCCGATCAGTACTTTCTTAATCATGATTACCTCCGATAGGTTTTTTCTATACTAATAATAACTTGTTCCGAGCGGGTCAGAAGCTGGTGGAGGTCACCTTCGCCCGTTCCCGGTGCAAACCGTAAAAACTCTGCATGGTCAATGGTCTCAATGAAGTTTTTGATCGTTTCCGCATCAACACCGCGATTCACCAGGAGGTCGCGGATATTGTCGCGGTTCAGATTCGAAAAATTAATATTGAATTTATCACTGACATAGCCCCAGAGTGCTTTTGTCAAAGCTTCGAGGAACTCATCACGGCTCAATGATTCAAGGAATTTTCGTGCAAGTGCCAGCCGTTTGCGGCTGATTACATTGGCCTTCCTGAATCGGCTTCCTTCAACATCAGCCAGATTCTTAAAACGTGATCTGAAATAAAGGATAATTACTATAAATATCAGGGAAAGAATAATATAGTTAAAAATGAAACCGGTTGATGCGAAAAAATGATCACCTCTGACTTTAAAATTCGGCTTGCCGGTTTTAATAAAACGGATATCCTGTCCGATAACCCGTATGTCTTCCTTACCGGGAGTGCTGACAATGGTAGCTTCAGAATCATTCTCCCCTTTGGTGACATTGATCCTCATGATGTCGCTCGTAAACGATTTAAAACTTCCGGCCGTAGGATCAAAATAGCTGAAATTCCATGCAGGGATCTCAAAAGCACCGGCATGCCTTGGAATAATCAGGTATTCAAAGGTTTTGGATCCGGTAATCCCATTGCTTCCGGCATCAATATTATCGGTTATTTTCGGGTCGTACACTTCCAGATCAGCCGGGAACCGGAAAGCAGGTAACTCAATCAGTTTAATATTGCCATTCCCTTTAACGTTAACTTTCAGTGTTATGGCCTCATTGGTTTTGACTTCGTGCTTGTCAATACCGGCGGATATGGTAAACTTGCCAACTGCTCCGTTAAAACCGGCCGGCTGATTATCAGGAAATGGTTTTACCGTTATTTCAACCGGGAGGCTCTTTATCCTTTTGGAAACCGTTTCATAATTGCCAAAGAAATCATCAAAGGGGCTACGCTGTCCTTTTCGCTGGACATTTACAAAACACTCGATTTCAAATGGTTCAATACTGATCTTCCCGGTTTTTTGGGGAACCAAAATAGTTTTCCGGATCATGCCCATATTATAAATCCGGCCGTTGTAGTTGGTTCTTTCCAGGCTAACCTGCTCTGATGTAGGAATTTCCTGATTCCAGAATCCACCAAAAGCAGGCATCTTGATCTCTCCGAACCGTGCCAGGGTGACCCGTGTGTAAATCTTAATAGTGGCGAAAATCTGTTCTCCTTTATAAACCTGGCTGTGATCGACCTCAATTTTAACGAAAAGGTCATCTGGACTTACCCCGTCAGAACTGCCTCCGCCTTGTGCTCCCTGCTGTTTATCCTGATTCCCTTTCACTACTTCAATCCTCACCGGACCACTGGTAAAGGTTTTTCCTTTGACTACCGCACTGGCGGAAGGAATGGTGAAAACTCCCTCCACTGTAGCCTGAATATTATAATTGTAGGTATAAGAAACCGATTGACTAACCTGGCTATTTATAATCTGGGTGCTCATGCTGGTGGATAGCATTGGACCTGAGAATAGAAAGCCATCAATTTTGGGACCGGTGAATCCTTCAGCTTTGGCATTAATGGTATAGGCCAGACGGGCAACTTCGCCAACTGCCATAACCTTAGGCCCTTCCGCGGTCAATTGGATACTTTCCTGGGCTAAGCATGCCCCCGGTATCCATAACCCTAACAGGATAAGCAGTGATAATGTCTTCATCGTTACAAAAGTTTCTCTTTTCATTACCAATCCTTTATGGTTCTAACCTTGCTGGCATTCGCCTTTTCCTTTTTCACCTTTTCCTGGACCTTCTTTTCGTCAGTAGCCAAAGCTTCCAATAATCTCTTAGCATCTTCTTTTGAGATTTTGACATTCTGAGCTTTAGACTGTTGCTGATCAGATTTTTGATCTTTCTGTTCCTGCTGTTGTTGCTGCTGCTGTTGATCCTGGTTCTGCTGCTGATCCTTCTTATCGTTATTCTTGTCCTTCTGATCTTTCTTATCTTTCTTATCTTTCTTATCTTTCTTATCGTTCTGTTGTTTCTGTTGATCCTGCTGCTTTTTCATATGCTGGGCATAGCACAGATTGTATTTGGTATCAAGATCGCCGGGGTTGCGGCGGAGTGCATCTTTGTAAGCATTTATGCTTCCTTCGATCTTGCCGGCTTGGAGTAATGAGTTTCCCAGGTTATGAAAGGCTTTTGCAGAATTTGTTTTCACAATTTCATTGGATGCCGCTGCTTCGAATTGCCGGCCGGCTTCTTCATATTTCTTCTGCCGGTAAAGAGCATCGCCAAGGTTAAAATCTGCCAATTTATTAACTTTCTTCTCTTCCAGAGCTTTCCGGTACGCCAATTCAGCGTTATCGAATTTTTCCTTTTTGAAATACCGGTTCCCCTGCCGGATTTCTCCACGTCCCGGCTGGGCCTCTAATTGAAAAGCCAAATTCAATAATATCAGGCAAATAAATAGGTTTTTCATATTACATATTCCGTTTACCAAATATCTGAAGACTTTGCAACCATTTATTTTTCCTGCTGTTCAGGATGAAATCGATAAAAAGTAAGAAAAAGGCGAATCCAGCGTAATACACAAATTGTTCATCATATTCTGAGTATACCTTCATCTGGATTTCCTGTTTCTCCATTTTATTCATTTCATCGAGAATAGTAGTGAGTCCGGTGCGGGAAGCGGTTGCCCTGACGTATGTGCCGCCACCTGCAGCGGCAATCTGCCGTAACAGGTCTTCATTCAATTTGCTGATAATTACCTTCCCTTCATAATCTGTCCGATAATCTTTTTGTCCGCTGGCTGACGTAACCGGAATCGGAACACCCTGAGCCGACCCGATGCCAATGGTATGAATAATAATTCCGGCATCTCCAGCTTCCTTGGCAGCCTCTATGGCACCTTCTTCATGGTTCTCACCATCCGTGATCATGACAATTGCCCTGCTCTTATCGGAATTTGGAGTGAATGACCTCATGGCCAAATGTATAGCACTTCCAATGGCAGTACCTTGCTTAGGAACGATCTGTGTATTAATGGAATTAAGAAATAGCTTGGCTGCCATGTAATCAGTGGTCACCGGCATCTGAATATAAGCATCTCCGGCAAAAACAATCAACCCGATTTTATCATTTTCAAGGCGATCGACCAGCCTGCCGATAGCCATTTTGGCATTTTCCAGGCGGTTTGGCTGGATATCTTCAGCCATCATGGAGTTTGATACATCCAGGGCGATGATCATCTCAATTCCTTTCCGCTTTACTTCCGATAATTTTGTTCCAAACTGCGGGCGTGCCAGTGCAAGGACCATGATTCCGAATGCAAGAATCCAAATCACCAATTTCACGAAGGTCCGGGTAGACGAAAAATCAGGCATCAAACGGTTCAGCAATAATTGATCTCCCCATTTCAGTAACTGCCTTTTTTGGTATCTTCTGGTTATCAGATACAATACGAGCAGTAACGGAATGATCGCTAAACCAATCAGTACTTTTTCATCTTCAAAACGGAATGCGCTATTCATAGCTGTTATTCAGATAGTTAGTTCGTGAATCAAGGGTTCCGTTTAAATAATGTCAGCCTGAGCCCGATCTCGATTAATAAAAGAAGCAGTGCCAGAGACAGAAATCGCTGATATTCTTCAGTTTTGGTATTGATTTCTTTGACATCAATCCTGGATTTCTCCATTTTATCGATCTCCTGATAAATCTCCTTTAGTTTCTGATTATTTGTCGCCCTGAAGTATTTACCGCCGGTCATGCTAGCGATTTCCTGCAAAACACCTTCATCGATTTCGACCTTAACATTCTGATATTGAATGCCGAACGGGGTACGGAAAGGGTAGGGTGCCGTACCCAGCGATCCAACCCCAATGGTATAAACCCGGATCCCAAATGTTTTAGCAATTTCTGCAGCCGTTATGGGTGCAATTTCGCCGCGGTTGTTCATTCCATCGGTCAACAAAATGATGACCTTGCTCCTCGCATCAGAATCTTTCAGCCGGCTAACAGAAGTAGCCAGGCCAAGCCCGATGGCCGTACCATCTTCAATGATACCACTTTGAATCCCCTGGAAAAGGTTCATGAGAACAGCATGATCGGTTGTGAGCGGACATTGGGTAAAAGATTCTCCGCTGAAAACAACAAGCCCCATCCGGTCATCCGGTCTCCCTGCAATAAATTCGGTTGCTACCGACTTTGATGCTTCAAGGCGGTTCGGTTTGAAATCTTCAGCCAGCATACTGCCGGAAATATCCACAGCAATAATGATATCAATACCTTCAGTGGTAACATTTTCCCATGAGTTGGACGACTGTGGGCGGGCTACAACAATTATCAGCAATCCAAAAACTGCCTGGCGAAGAACAAATGGAAGGTGCTTCAGGTAATTCTTCCATGAAACCGCGCTCCCTGTAAAGGGTTGGATTCCTGATATCCGAATGGTTGGGGTGATTTTCAATTGGCGGAAGATATACCAGCCAATCATCACAGGAATCAGGAGGGCTAAATAAATTACCTGTGGATAGGCGAATTGAAGACCGGTCATTTCTCTTCCTCCGTATTTGTCACCGGGTCGATTTCATCAACAGGTTTTCTGAGATTAACCACCGGTTTTGTCCGCAGAATAAAATCGTAGGCAGACTGCTGGCTGGCTTCATGTTCCTCAGCAACAGGATACCACTTGGCAAATTTCACCAGATCAGCCAGTTCAAGTAGGGTTTTAAGCTCCTTGCGGATTCCTTCTTTAATGTGCCCGGCCTGGGTAAAGTCCCGGATAATATCCTCCGTGGTCTGTTCCATTGCAGGTACTTTAAACCTAAGCTCGATGTATTGACGGATAATATCGGTTAAGCGACTGTAATACAGCTTAATCTTTCCCTGTTGCCATAGTTTTTCCCTCACGAGTTCATCGAGTTGTTCCAAAGCCAGTAAATGTGCCGGAATTTGTGTGTGGGCGAGCTTTTCAACGATTTCGGACCCCTGCTTTTTCTTCCGCAAATACCTGATGTAAAGGATAATAATCGTGAGAAGCAATAACCCAACAATGATATAAGGCAGGATCTCGGTAAAAGTTACCTTGATTTCATAAGGAAGTTTTATATCGGTTATTCCTTTTGTCGTATCTACCGCCATTCCCAATACTTCCAGCGGCAATGCACGTGTTTGAATGCTATCATGGTTATTATTAAAGCGAAAAGTGAATGGCGGAATAACATAAAACCCTGTATCAAAAGAGGTTACTACGAGTCTTTGTCTGATCTTCCATATCCGGTTCATTTTACTGATAGTATCCGGTTTTGAAGCCGACAGCACTTCAATCTTCCCGGCAAGGGAATCTCCTGTAGCAGGAAAGTCAATTCTTAATCCTTCAGGGTGCTCAAGCATGAACCATAAATTAACCTGGTCCCCAAGAAGTATCTTTGTGGTATCAAGCTTTGCATTTACTTTGATCTCCTGACCAAAGGAGGGTAGTGCAAAAAGAAACAGTATGACGATGCTTAATCGGGATTTCATTTCCGGCCTCTCTTTTTAAACAACCGGATTAACGGATTCACGTAATCCTGTGTAGTCAGCAGGCTGATGTAATCAATACCGCTCGAACGGAAAACTGCCTCCAGTTCAGTTTGAACTTTCTCCCACCATTTATCGTAATGCGATCTGATTCTCCGGTTCGATGTATCAATCCAGGGGGATTCCAAAGTCTCCGGATCTGACATCCTGACCATCCCTATATCAGGCAACTGGCGTTCACCCGGATCGGTGGTTTGTAATACGATCAGGTCATGCTTCCGGTTGGCAATCCGCAATCCCTCTCTTATTGCTGCAATTTCATCTAAGGATTGAATCATGAAATCTGAAATGACAAAGACGGTCGATTTTTTTTTGATGGCATGCGTAAAAAACCGCAGCGCCTCGGTAATATTAGTACCCCGGCTTACCGGTTTAAACTCAAGAAGTTCAAGAATAATGCGAAGGGTATGCTTTTTTCCTTTTTTTGGCGGTATGAATTTCTCAACCCGGTCAGAAAAAAAGATAACCCCGATCTTATCATTATTCTCAATGGCTGAAAATGCCAGTACTGCAGCCAGTTCAGTCATCAACTCCCGTTTCAGGCGATTTCGGGTACCAAATTCATTTGATCCCGAAACATCAACCAGGAGCATGACCGTTAACTCACGTTCTTCATCGAAAACTTTGATATAGGGCTTGTTAAACCGGGCTGTCACATTCCAATCGATGTTCCGGATCGGATCACCATATTGATATTCACGGACTTCACTGAAGGTCATACCTTGTCCTTTGAAAGCACTATGGTATTGACCCGCAAAAACGTGCTGCGAAAGTCCGCGGGTCTTTATCTCAATCCTTCTTACCTTATCTATGAGTTCTGCTGCAATCATTGATCCCCTATTGCCTGTGATCAAGGGACTTCAACCTGATTTAGAATCCCTGTTATAATATTGTCACTCTTAATGTCATCAGCTTCAGCTTCATAAGTGAGTCCGATACGATGCCTTAAAACATCATGGCACACTGTCCTGACGTCTTCCGGAACAACGTATCCTCTGCGTTTTATAAAGGCAAAAGCTTTTGCTGCATAAGCAAGCGAGATGCTGGCCCTTGGACTTCCGCCAAACGAGATATAACGCTTATAATCCGGCAGTTTATAATTGGCGGGTTCACGTGTGGCAAAAACGATATCCACAATATATTTTTCGATCTTTTCATCCATGTAAACCTCTTTTACCACTTCCCGTGCACGAAGAATGGCATCGGTCGATAAAACCTTGTTTGCCATAGGAAATTCTTTGGCCAGGTTTTGCCTCATGATAAGGGTTTCCTCTTCCTTATTCGGATAATCGATAACCACCTTCAGCATAAACCGGTCAACCTGCGCTTCGGGAAGCGGGTAGGTACCTTCCAGTTCAATCGGGTTTTGAGTAGCCAGTACCAGAAATGGTTCAGGTAAGGTATAACTATGTGTTCCGATGGTTACCTGCCTTTCCTGCATTGCCTCCAAAAGAGCGCTCTGAACCTTAGCCGGGGCCCTGTTGATCTCGTCAGCCAGAATGAAATTGCTGAAAATCGGACCTTTCCTTACGACAAAATCTTCATTCTTCTGACTGTAAACCAAAGTACCGATCAGGTCAGCGGGCAAAAGATCAGGAGTAAATTGTATTCTCGAAAAATCAGCGTTTATCGTGCTCGCCAGCGTACGGATCGCCAGGGTTTTTGCTAATCCCGGCACCCCTTCCAATAGCAGGTGCCCGTTCGAAAGCAGTCCGATTAATAAGCTATCGATCAGGTGTTTCTGACCAACAATCACCTTATTCATTTCAAGGGTGATCATTTCAACAAATCCGCTTTCCTGCTGGATTTTTTCGTTAATCAGCCGGATGTCAATTGAATTCATATTGTTTAGCACAGTTTTAACGGGCCGAAAATAGCAGAAACCACTATTAATTTTTTGATATTTTTGTTAACGTATGTTAACCACACAAACCATTGGATTTCGGTATTTTATTGAATTGGCATTCAATGGTACCCCTTTTCATGGCTGGCAGATTCAACCCGGAGCTGATACGGTACAAGAAACAATAAATTATGCTATAGGCACATTGATCGGACAACCCATAAACCTGGTCGGATGCGGAAGAACCGATGCAGGAGTGCATGCATCACATTTTGTGGCACATTTCGATGTTGAAAATCCTATCTCGGATTGCAACCTCTTGACATATAGGCTTAATCGTTTTATAAATAAACCAATCCGCATTGACCGCATTGTTCCGGTAAATGCTGATTTTCATGCCCGTTTCCATGCAGTATCAAGGACGTATCATTACCTGATTTCCCATAACAAGGCCCCGTTTATGAAAGATTTCTCGTGGGACTTTTCAATGTCAATCGATATCGATGCCATGAATGTTGCCTGCAGGGTTCTCATAGGCAAGCACGATTTTAAAAGCTTCAGTAAACTTCATACCGATATTAAGACTAACGATTGTGAGGTCTTTGAAGCTTTCTGGAGAGAGCATTCAGGTTTCCTTGTTTTCAAAATCCGCTCCGATCGTTTTCTTAGAAACATGGTCAGGGCTATTGTCGGTACCCTTATCGAAGTTGGAAAGGGCAAAATAAAACCTGCTGAGGTTGAAGGGATTTTGCAGGCGAAGGATCGCGCGAAGGCTGGCATGTCAGTGCCTGCGAAAGGGTTGTATCTCACAAAGGTAGACTATCCCCCTGAGGTTTTCCGGGTTGATCCAAAACCTCCCTTTTCCAACTGGTTTTGGGCCGGTTAAACGGGTTGCTTCATCCAGATTTCCCAGGATGCCTCCGCTTGTTCATAAAGCATGGTGCTGCCATTCATCAACCTGGACCCGGCTTCGATTCCCTTGCTTAGAAATCCGGTGATTTCAGGATTATAAACCAGGTCAAACAGGTAATGGCCTGGTGTTAAATACTGATAAGGCAGTGATAGCATTTCGTGTACGTCAGGAAACATGCCGACAGGGGTACAATTAACCCACAAAAGATGATCTATAACCATTTCTTCGGTTAGGGCCTCATAAGGAATAAAGCCTTCCTCTTTTTTTCTTGAAACTGTAGTGAATTCAATATCCAATTGGCCCAATGCGTACCTGATGGCCAGGGAAGATCCTCCTGAACCAAAAACAAGAGCCTTGATGGAATTATTTATTGGCCATCGCGTCACACTCTTGGTAAACCCGATGACATCAGTATTATAACCGCTTAAAATGCACCTGCTGCTAGTACGGGTAATTTTTATGGTATTGACAGCACCAATTTTCACTGCAACCGGATCAATCTCATCGAGATAGCTCATAACGGTCTGTTTATATGGAATAGTTACATTCAGACCGACAAGATCCGTAGTCTCCCTGACGATTTTTTTTATGAGTCCTATAGATGGGATTTCAAAGTTCTCATAACTATGATTAACCAACCCTTCCAGTTCAAATTTACGGGAAAAATGGCCTTTTGAGTAGGAGTGACCCAGTGGATAGCCGATTAGACCAAACGTCTTGTTTTGGCTTTGCATGAGAGTTTACTGAAATTCTCTATGTTCAGGCCTTAATAAATCATTGATGATTTTAACCGGATTAAAGGTGGTTAGTGGTACTTCAATAAAAATTGTATTCCAATCAGACATAGAACCATTCCATAATCCCGGCAGCTCCTGGGCTTTAATAACCTTTCCATCTATCGATTTTTCTGTTATAAGGCCTGTTTCAGGGTTTACGAAACTCGACAAATCAAATGGCTCACCTTTATAATTACGTGTGGAACAAACCAGGTCGACCGGATTGAAATGGGTGGAATTCTGAAGGATATGCTCCTGCTCGGGATTTTTCCGGTCAATCTGTGAAGCTTCTACTATCTGCAGACTGGTTGACCCATCTCTGTTTTTTACCCAGCAAGGCCCCCCTCCGGGTTCGCCTTCATTTTCAACCATACCGCAAATGCGGATTGGCCTGTTGAGTTTTCTTCTCATGTAATCAACCTTTTCTTCCTTCTTCCATTTTTCACTTTCCGGCGGTGGAATAACATTCAGTTTATTCTCTACAAATGACCACATGGCATCGATAACCTTCATTGAAGATTGAGTAGGATTGTCTAAACCATTGAGGAAGGAAAACATTTGATCCTGCAAGGCAATCAGGTACCCTGATAAGACCTTTTTAAACACGTACGTATCATCTTTAAACCGGTCGTGACAAACATTGTCAATATTCTTAATTATCACCAGGTCGGCATCCAGGTTGGTTAAATTCTGAAGCAGAGCACCATGTCCGCCTGGTCTGAATTCAAGTTGACCGCTTTCATCCCTGAAAGGATTGTTCTGCCCGTCAACTGCAATAACATCGGTTGAGGGATCCTGAATGCTGTATGAAATCTGATATTCAATGTTGTACTTTTCTTCGTAGGCTTTCCTGATCTCCCGGAAATGTGCTTCCATTAAATCAACATGCTGAGGGAGTGACGTAAAGTGAATAAAGCAATTTTTATTTCCTGAAATGGCATAATAGGCAGCTTCAGCAAGATGTTCGGCGAAGGCTGTCCTGACTTCATCTCCGTAGGTATGAAAAGGAATAAGAGCTTTAGGAAGGTTACCAAATTCGAGACCCCGCTCCGTAAGCATCGTATTCAGGATTTTTTCATACCTGCTTTCCTGCATTACAGTGTCAAAGTCAAGTCCGCGTTTCTCCAGAGCATCGAGAAGAATAGGGAAAAAGGAAAACTCCTGGATATGTTCAAAGAAATAGTAAACGGAATCCGGTCCGCGGTCTTTTAATAATTCGAGTTGGTTTTCACTGGTTCCGCGATAGAAACTCCGGAATTCATAAAGGTGCTTAAACATTCGCGACGCTGCGCCGGAAGCTGGTACGAACTTAATAACTTTGTGATTTTGAGCGTACAATCGATACAATTCAACCAGTTCATCAATCCTTCGCGGACTCAGTTGTTGAATGCCATGCTTGACGGTTGCAGCGGCAACCAGAGGAATCGTTGGGAAGCCATTTAGAAAATTCTGCAATTGTTTCTTAACATCAGAAATTTTCATACCTCTCCCGGCAATTTGATCTTGGTCATCTGTTGTTAGTATTGCTCCCATATTGAAAACCCCTTCCAGTTTGAACGTCCAAATTACAAAAATCCATTCAAAAGGATGCCTTTTTATTAGTCCCTGGTTATCAGACCGATAGTTTTCTCAAGCCATTCGGCATCAGTTTCATCAAAGGAGTTAAGACTTTCACTGTCAACGTCCAGCACCCCTGCAACCCCTCCACTGAGGTCATGAAATGGGACAACGATTTCGGATTTTGAACGGGAATCACAGGCAATATGACCTTCAAATAAATGCACGTCAGCAACAATAATCGTTTTATCTGATCGGATTCCGGCCCAACAAACGCCCTGATCTTTATTTAGTTCCATACAGGCAACTGGTCCCTGATAGGTGGCGACAATAAGCCGTTCATTCTTTAAAAGATAAAACCCGGTCCAGAAAAAACAGGGCATTTTATGGTGTAAAACAGCACAAACAGTCGCCATCCTGGCTGGTCTGTCGGTGCATTTCTGCATCAATCCCGAAATTTGTTGATAGATACGCTCGTATCTGGCGGCTTTATTCATAGTGGCAAAAATAACTAAGATTTTTTCATGAAAAAATATTAAAAAACGATTCTTTCAAATCTGAAAAGAGGGAATGCAAGAGCGATCAGGTTTTCAACGCTGGAGGCTTTGTGCGGGACGTTACGCTGTCAACCTGCAGATTTGCTCGAGTATTCATCAGATAATAATATCTGGAAAGAGAAACCGATCGATCTGATCGGTATCCTTAAGAACAAATCCAGTTAGAAAGATCAGGTGTATTAACAAGAAAGGCCGGATCAACCGGCCTTTTTTGTGTTAAGAAGTTAATTCCTCCATAAATAACTGGCCTTAAAGAAGACTCCCCTGATGGTTTCCAGATAATCCGAACCTGGCTGGTATTCATGACCGTTCCAGGCCACCTTTTGATAAAGCGATCCATATCCGATATGCACAACTGTGCCAGGAATGTAGGTGAATGAAACAAGAAAGTCGGTTGACAGATCCTTTTCGTACGAGTTATATTCCACTATCCCGCGCACAAAAAGTTTTGAGGTTAATTGAAAGGTGTTCCGGTTGCGAATGATCAGATAACTGAATTCCCTCACCGGGTTTTCAATTTGGTAAAAGTCGGAATAGTTTAAAATCAGATCCGACTGAAATTTTTTAAATGGCTGAAAATTAATGCTTAAACTAGCCGTTGTTCCCCAACCGGTATAGGGACCTTCAACATATCGGGTCCGGTATCCGAATTGATATTGAGTCTTTATCCTGAGGCTTTGAATCACTTGAGAACTGCCATTAAGATGAAAGGAATGAGTCCGGAAACGCTGGTTCAGGTAAACCTCATCCGATGGATTAAAAAAGAAACTGATCTGGGTGGAACGCTGACCACTAGCGGACATTCCGACTCCAAAATCACGCTCCCACAAACCCGAGCGGATATCCTGATTCAGGAAACCGTAAAAATTTGGGGCAAGCTTTCGGAAAAAACCCTTATCGCGGTAAAAACTGTACGCAGCATACACAGTCATATTGTTAATCCCCGACCTGAGCAGAAATCCGCTTTGAGTTATAAAACTCCCGCCAATATGCTGTATTTGAAAATCTCCGGATAACCGGTTGGTGTTTTTGGAAAGACTGACTGTTCCCATCCAATCGGTCTTTTTATTTGCCCCGGGGGCACTTACTGTACCAGAGCCTAAAGCATTAAATTTCAACGAGGTAGATGGATTGAGCCTCCATCGGCCATCAATTCCTCCAACCCGGTTGTAAATCCCGGACCCTTCCCTGTCGGTGGCTATAGCACCAATATAGGAATCATCATTAAACGAATGATGCAACCTTCCGATGGCGTAATTAATAAAGGTATTTACGGAATCGCCGGCAGTGCCCTCAAATGGATCGTCCAGTGCATATAAAAAGCCAATCCGGTCATGATTGGTTATTTTTCCGGTAAGTTTGATACCGGCCAAAGGATTTATGATCTGACGGGTATGAAAAGCCTGCTGGAAGAAGCCCATCTCGCTCGTTGCGGCAATATCAAAATTATCTTTTCCCTCTTGAAAAAAAGGCCGCTTTTCAGGGTAATACAGGGCATAGCGTTGATTTTCAGATATCTGCCCGGCATCTGATTCTACCTGGCTGAAATCAGGGTTTATGGCCATGTCCAGGATCAACTGGGAATTAATCCCGACAGTGCCTGTTAAACCTATAGACGGTTTATTAGCTGTAATGCCGAAAATTCCGTTTTCGTGCTGTTGTTTAAAGGAATAGGTCAGTGCCGGAAGCAGTTCAATCAGGGTATAATGTCTAATGCCGACAAAAGAGAAACCTTTGCCTTGAGTCAGAAAATTCATGCCTTGGTCAGGGTTTAGCGGCGGGTAGGTTGCTTGCTGGGATAACCGCTGAATCCTTCTTTCAAAAATAAACCCCATGGTAACAGGTTCTTTTCTTTGGTATCTGAGACTTTTAAAGGGAATCTCGATTTCTACCTGATAACCATCGGGTTGGATTGAAGCTTTTGATTCGAAGACATAATCCGCTCCTAAATCCTCCTGATTGGAGGATGACCGGCCATCCATCTGGATTCCACGAGGATTAACATATATACAGATAAGACTTTGCTGATCAAAGAACGGATCAAAATTAATACACACCCAATCTTCATTCTTGATCTGGTCCCGTGCTGTTATCGTAGCCTTGAGTTTATCCGGTTCAGGGTCTTTGCAATCGAATCCAATATAAAGGTTTTCCTCATCATAAGTGATCATCGCAATGGTTGCAAATGCTGCCGGTGATCCAAAATCGGGCACATAAGATTTGAAATCAGAATAACGTGGAAGTGTTTTCCAGACTTCATCATCGAGCTTTCCATCAATTAAGGGTCGTCCGGAAGCTTTTGCTACCAGGATAGGATCCTGAGAGTAAAGAGCTGAAAAACAAATGTTAAATCCCAGTACCAAGATCAAAAATCTCATTGGCCATGCAATAATTGTATAATTATATAAAAAAGAGTGCAACACCACAAACCGCTATCAAGGAGCCAAGGATTTCCCTCCAGGTGACTTTTTCTTTCAGCAGGATTATGGCAGGAGGAATCAACAAGACCGGTACCAGGGCCATGATTGTACTTGCAATTCCGGTGGTTGTATATTTTATGGCCATCAGTGAAAAGGAGACACCCAGAAATGGACCCAAAAACGATCCGGCAGAAACAAAACCTAAAGTTGAGGGCTGGTTAAAAGCCGGTTTCAGGAGCGACCACTTATTTAAGATCGTAAAGAGCAGGACAAAACCAATGGTTCCTGAAATCACTCTGATTTGCGATGAGGTAAACGGATCGGCATTGCGCATCCCGAATTTGCTAAATACCAATCCGATAGCTTGACCCGCCGCCGCACCCAACCCAAATAGCAGGCCTTTAGCCGAATAATGGAAGTTGAATTTGTTGCCCGGACGACGAAGGACAACGATAATGATCCCGAACAGGGTAATAGACATTCCGAGTAACCCGCGAAGTGATAACTTTTCTCCAACGATCATCCAGCCAAACAGGGCAGCCAGTGGGGGAGCCAATGCCATCAGAAGGTTGGCTATCCGCGATCCGATTAGTGCATAAGCGGAGAACAGGCAATAGTCGCCCAGGACAAACCCGATGATCCCGCTAACAGACAGCCAGACCCACCCATGAAGGTCGATATCAGTAGGAAACAGGTGTCCGTTGCGGATGATTGACAATAAACAGTAGAATACAAGGGCCAGGCTTAACCTGAGGATATTTACTGCCAGAGAGCCAATGCTTTTTGCTGCCTGTTCAAAAGACAAAGCTGTAACAGTCCATAAAACAGCGGTAACCAGTGCAGCAAATTCTCCGGTATGATTTCCCATGGAAGATTAAAGGCAGGTACAACCTGCCTTTCCTTACATCTTAAGTTTCTTTTCTATCTCTTCGAGGTAGAGCCTGAACCGTTTATCGGTTTCCAAAAGGTTATTTACTGTTTTACAGGCATGCAGAACAGTAGCATGATCCTTTCCTCCGATCTGCGAACCGATCAGTGCCAGGGAGGATTTGGTGAGACTTTTGGAGAAATACATAGAGATCTGACGGGCTTGAACAATCTCGCGCTTCCTGGTTTTCGAATGCATAATATCTATCGGAATATTGAAATAGTCGCTTACCACTTTCTGGATATAGTCAATAGATAATTCTTTAGTAGTGTTTTTAACGAGCTTATCAATCATCTCCCGGACCAGGTCGAGGGTAATTTCTTTCTTGTTCAGTGTCGACTGGGCAAGCAGTGAAATCAGCGCTCCTTCGAGTTCTCTTACGTTGTTGGTAATCTGGGAAGCGATATATTCAAGCACCTCATTGGCCATGTGGATACCGTCAGTATATACCTTTTTTTGAAGAATAGCGACACGGGTTTCAAAGTCCGGGACCTGCAGATCGGCTGATAATCCCCATTTAAAGCGGGAGAGAAGGCGCTGTTCCATTCCTTTCAGTTCAACCGGAGGCTTATCTGAAGTAAGAACCAATTGCTTTCCTGATTGATGAAGGTGATTGAAAATATGAAAGAAAGTATCCTGTGTTTTTTCTTTGCCAGCGAATTCCTGAACATCGTCAATGATCAGGACATCGATCATCTGGTAGAAATGAAGAAAGTCGTTGCGATTATTGTTTCTGGTAGCTTCAACAAACTGGGTTTGAAACTTATTGGCATTTACATACAGCACGATTTTATCCGGAATCCGCTCCTTAACTTCGATCCCAATAGCTTGTGCCAGGTGAGTTTTTCCCAGGCCTGATCCGCCGTAGATGAGAAGTGGATTAAATGCAGTTCCTCCGGGGTTCTGCGCCACGGCATATCCAGCCGACCGGGCTAGCCGGTTGCAGTCACCCTCAACAAAATTGTCGAAGCAATAATCGGGATTCAGTTGCGGATCAACATGCAGTTTTTTTATACCCGGAATGATGAAGGGATTCTTGATCGTTCTCTCTTCATCGTCCAGCGGTAAAGATAAGGGCTTGTTTTTCAGCGTATTTTTGGCCTGTGTCGGGAATTTTACCGTGTAAGGCTTGGCATTGGAATACCCATTTTGCTCCATGACCACACTGTATTCCAGTTTGGCATCAGGACCCAACTCCTTCAGGAGTGTTTTGCTGAGTATGTCAATGTACTGTTCTTCAAGGTACTCGTAAAAGAATGGTGACGGAACCTGAATAGTCAGAACGCTTTCATCGAGCCGAAGGGGAACGATGGGTTCAAACCAAGTGCGAAAACTTATGGATGGAACATTGTCTTTTATAATCGACAGACACTTATTCCAAACCTCGATGTGGCTTGACTTCATCAATACTGATTTTTAAAGAATTAGAACAAGGGATTAGATACTGCAATATGCTAAAAAAAGATCAACCGAACACAGTAGATACTTTTTTTTTTAAGGAAAAATCGCATCCGATTTATAGTCAGCCAGATAATTTTAATTTCAATTTCCAGAAAAATTAATAATCAGAAAATCAGTCAATTACGTTTAATAATCTGACTGTTAGATCAATCAACGCAAGGGAGAGATCTTCCGTGAAGCCTTTATATGGCTAACCGTGTCCATTTCCCGCTAACCCAGGTAAAAACACCCGCTGAGGGATTCTGTTTGCGTATTTTATCAAGCTTCCTCAGGCAAGGCTCAATATGCTGGTTTTGGTAAGTATAATAGTAAAAAAGAGATCCAACCTGAATGTATTGCATGGCTGTATGGCCTTTTAGAGCTGGATCATCCGGTGCAAGAGGGGTTGGACTTTGAAGCAGACAGATATAATAATCTGATGTACCTTCGCCTGCAAGCACCCGCGCAAGTTCAGAATCATTTGTGGTGTAAACTGATTTGCTTTTGTCGGACAGAGTAACCCGTACATATTTCCCCGGATGTATCCTGACATCTTCAATCAGTCGGTTCAGACTGGCATTCGTAGCCAAAATCGCATAGTAGAGGGAGTCATTAATGATGAGTTTTCCAAGAGTGCCTTCACCGGCAGATATCTTTTGAGTCAGTTGATGCAGGTTGTCGAGAACCTTGCGAAAGGAGGTAAGTGTTGCCATCAGCGGAACGTTGGTCAAAGTATCGCTGAATCGTTTCATGTTGCTCACAAAATCCTGCAATTCGCCTGTCTTTTTAAGAAGGCCAACGCTCAGGGTATCCACTCTGCCAAGGACAGAGGTTATTTTTTTGGACTCTTCTTTTACATATTCATTCAAAAACCGGGAAGCAGATTCGAGATTATTCAATGTTTGATTGACACTGGAAAAGCTTTCGGTGAGATTGTTGCGGTTACGTTCACTAAAAACCAACTGAATACCCATCAGAACAGAATCCATTGACGACATAAGCGATTCAGCTTTTAACTTTAAGGGAAGCATCTGGGCGTTAACCTCATCGCGAAGATCCCCCTCTATTGAACTGTTCAGTGTATCGTTTGGATTACAAAGTGACGGATTAGCTGTCAGATCCAGTGCGATTCCTTTGGTTCCCATTATGTCAATGCTGTATATCCTTGCTGATGAGCCTTTTGGAATTTTGATCGATTTGTAGGAAATAGAGAATTTAACCTCGATGAGACCAGGTTTCTTTTCCGACAACTGAATAAATCGAACCTGTCCAACCGTGAATCCGTTAATGGTAACCGGATTGGATTTCGCCAAGCCTCCGATTTTTTCATATAAAGCGTAAAATGACCTCTCAGAGCTGAATAAATTCTTGCCTTTGAGGTAATTAAGCCCCCAAAAAACAACCACTATGGTGGCCAGGAATAGGATAGCCACCCTTATATAAGTCCTGCTTTTCATAACGCTTTTGTAATTAATTTTTCCTCTGGTCAATATTAGTATTCAGCGGAACCCTCTTCCCATTTTTAAAAGCAACAATAAAGGCTCCGCGAAAGGAGGCACCCAGTTTTTGCCTTAATTCAAGCGCTTCCTGGTAGGTGTTAACCGATTGAGACATATATTTATAATAACCATCTAATTTTATTTCCTTAAGGTCCTTAACCCCTTTGAAATCCTTGGCATCCGGCGACAATTTTTTCACCGATGCTAAAATTTGAACCCGGTATTCGATTTCAGATTCCAAGCTGAATCTTGAAATGGTGTCAATCGGATTCGACGTAACTTTTTCCTGTTCTTTTCCTTTCTTCTCGTTTTCTCCCGTCTTCTTAACGGTCTCTATCGTCTTCTTATCGTCTTCTGCATTGGGAATCGCAGTTTTAGCAAGAACGCTGACCTTTTCATCGATCGATTCTTTATATCCCCGGAATGCTATATATATTGCTGAGGCAATAATATCCTGTCCATCGCCTGTCATCAGAAACGCCTCCTCCTGGGGGTTGGAAATAAAACCGGCCTCAACCAGAACACTTGGATTGGCACAACCCCATAATACCACCAGGTTACCCTGATGCACACCGATATCCTTACGCTGCCCCCGTGTTCTTAATTGGTCCTGAACCGCAGCAGCGATTTCCAGACTTTGAGTTAAGTTGTTGTTTTGTACATTATTAAATATAATGTATGATTCCGGGGATGTGGGATCAAAACCCGCATATTTTGTTTGATAATCTTTCTCAAGTAGAATGGCTTTGTTTTCCTGCATTACCAGATCTAGGTTTTCTGCACTTCTCGAAAACCCCATAACATAGGTTGAAGTACCGGTTGGTGTACTTTTTTTGTTGGCATTGACATGGATAGAGATAAACACATCAGATTTGTTCCGGTTGGCTATCTGAGCCCTTTCATATAGCGGAATAAAAACATCGGTTTTGCGGGTATAATATACATCGACATCGTCCATCAGGCTTTCAATGTAGTGACCTAACTTTAACGCAATTCCGAGAGCAATATTTTTCTCGACCGATTTCTTTCCGGGTGCTCCGGTATCGTGTCCGCCATGACCGGCATCGATAGTAACCGTAAATTTCTTTCCGGCAGAAGACTGAGCAGATGCAGGCAGGTTATCTATACTAATTAGAAGGACAATGATGATTAAAAAAGTCACCGGCCGAAACCACCTAATACAATGGTTTCTCTGTTTATCCGTTATGACTCTTAGGTTACTGGGCATGGTAGCGTTTTTTTCTATAGTTTTGAGTCGTTCCCTATTCCGGGATTCAACCGGTTAACTATTGATATCGCTTATAAAAATACAAAAATTTCAATTAGGGATATTTATCCTTGCCGTTGGCATGCTAAAAGCATACGGTCAGGCTGATTCAGTACCTGTCCGTCTGGTAAAACCCGATACTATACGTCAGGTAGTCGCCAAAGGAAAAGCTTACCTCGATTCTCCAGTGATATACCCCGCTAAAGATTCAACCGTGATCAGCCTGTCGGAAAAGAAAATCCGGATGTACGGTCAGGCTAAGATCACTTACCAGAAAATGGAGATCACAGCTGATTATATCGAGATGAGTATCGACCGTAAAGAGATTTACGCTACTGGCCGTAAGGACAGCATCGGACAACTCGCTGGAACCCCTGTAATTAAAGAAGAGAAAGAGACTTTCGAAACCAAGGAGTTTCGGTTTAATTTCGATACAAAAAAGGCATTCTTAGTTGATGTCAGGATGAAGCAAGAGCCTGAGGGTTTTATTCACAGCCATTATACCAAAAGAGATTCTACGGGAACCCTTAATATCAGGAATGGAAAATACACCACCTGTGATGCACCTGAACCCCATTTTTACTTTTTTATCACTAAGGGAATGATGGTTCCGGATAAGATGATCGTGACCGGTCCGCTTTACCTGGTTGCGGAAGGGGTCCCCTTGTATCCGATTGGTTTGCCATTTGGATTTCTCCCGAAGCAGCAGAAAAGAGCCTCAGGCATTCTGATGCCCAAATATGGAGAGGAGCGTAACCGCGGCTTCTTTCTTCGGGACGGGGGATACTATTTTGCAATTAACGACAGAATGGATCTTTCTCTTACAGGGGGGATTTATTCCCGTGGAAGCTGGCAGTTGGGTGCACAATCGAGGTATAAGAAAATATACAAATACTCGGGTAACCTCGGATTTAATATTGCCAATAATATAATGGGGGAGAAGGATTTACCGGGATACTCAAAGAAAAAGGATTTTAGTGTTTCCTGGTCACATGCCCAGGATCCAAAAGCTAATCCCTACAATGATTTCAATGCCAGCGTAAATTTCAGTTCCAGTTCGTACGACAGGAATAACACTTATACTGATAATACTAACCGGTTACAGAATCCGCTGGAACATCTGACCAATCAGAAATCTTCGTCGGTTTCCTATAGGAGGAAATTCAGGAATCCGCTGTTCAATTTCACAGCAAAGGTTGGCCATTCGCAGAACAGTATAGACCGGTCGGTAGTGCTGAATGCTCCTTCCGGTTCCTTCACAGTTGGCCGGTTATACCCATTCAAATGGGCTTCGAGCGGCGGCCGGCAGAAATGGTACGAAAAAATCGAGATGCGATACACTTCCTCTTTCGAAAATAAGGTTAAAGCGCGCGAAGACTCTATTTTCATGCCTGACATTTTCAGCAAAATACGCAATGGATTCCAGCATGAGATCCCCTTGTCGGCATCCTTCAAACCGATGCAGAACATGACCTTCACCCCATCGCTCAACTATCAGGGGATGCTCTATTTTTCCCATATCGGAAAAACATGGGATCCTGTACTGGACAGTATTATCATCAATCGAATCAATCAGTTGCAATATGTCCAGGCTTTGAGCCCGAATTTTAACCTGAGTTATACTCCGAGACTCTATGGATTTTATGAATTCAAATGGAGCAGGATCAAGACCATCCGACATGTCATGAGCCCATCAATTTCTTTTGGTTACCGCCCCGATTTGGGCTATGATTTCGGTAAATTCCAGCGGACATTGGTTACGTTGGATAAGAATGCACAAGGTCAAACAATAACCAATTTGCAGTCCTATTCGATTTTCGATGAGGGAATATACAGGCTTCCTTCAGTGGCAGGCCGGTATGGGAATATAAGTTTCAGTTTGGGTAACAACCTGGAAATGAAGGTAAAAAATCCATCGGATACCACCGGTCAGTTGAAAAAGGTAAAACTACTGGAGAGCCTCAGCATTAGTACTTCCTATGACATTTTCAGGGACTCCCTGAATTTGTCGCCGATCCAGCTTCAGGCGCGCACTATGATCATGGGACAGTTTAACCTGTCATTCCGATCTGTTTTTAATGCTTATGCCATCGATTCTACCATTAAATACGGGCGGACTACCTACAGGACCATCAATTCTTTTGAAGTCACAAAAACCGGAAAACTAATGCGTTTAACCGATGCCGACTTCTCTTTAGGTTTTACCCTCCCTCTTAAATCACAGCAGAAGGGTGGGAGCCAGGCTCAGCCAAAATCGAAACCCCTTGATTATGAATCAGATGGTCAGGTAGATTTTAAATCCGATTGGAATCTGAGACTCGACTACAATTTCCGGTACACCAAGCCTTATCTGGTAAGTACCATTACGCAGTCACTTCGGTTAACAGGGGATCTTTCTCTAACAAAAAAATGGAAGATCAGTTTTTCCTCAGGATATGATTTTGAACATAAGCAATTTACTTACACTTCACTGGGAATTCACCGGGATTTACACTGCTGGCAGATGAACATTGATGTTGTCCCGTTTGGCGAACGCAAAAGCTATACTTTTACCATCAGTGCTAATGGTTCTTTGCTAAAAGATATCAAATATCAAAAATTTAAAGACTGGAGAGATCAATACTAATATTTATGTAAAAGTGCGAGTATGAAAAAAGTAATTACAACACGTTATGCACCTGCCGCAATCGGGCCATACAGCCAGGCTATCGAAACAGGGGATTTAGTTTTTATTTCGGGTCAGATACCGATTGTTCCCGAAACAGGTAAACTCCTGGAAGGGGATATCAGGGTGCAAACCGAACAGGTGATGAAAAACATTGGAGCCATTCTGGCTGCCGCAGGGCTGCAGTTCGGGAATGTGGTGAAATGCACCTGTTTCCTTGCTGACATCGGCGATTTCAAAGAGATGAATGAAGTTTATGGAAGCTATTTCACTTCCGAGCCACCGGCAAGGGCAACCTTCCAGGTTGCTAAAATTCCTATGGGGTCGAAAGTTGAGATTGATGCAATAGCTACAAAAAAAATAGAGTAGGGAGCTATGCCCAAAAAAAGAAAGTAGACAACTTTTCCTTAAGTTGTCTACTTTCCAGCATCGGCGATGCGTTACTCTGAGTAAACCTCAAAGTTGATTTCAGCCTTGATGTCTTTATAGATCTTAACAGTAGCCTTGAAGGTTCCGATTTCTTTGATCGCATTTTCACTCATCGTGATGTTCTTGCGATCGACATCAAATCCTTTCTCGATAAGGGCTTCAGCAATCTGAAGCGTGTTCACCGAACCGAATATTTTTCCAGTGGTTGATGTTTTTGCCCCGATCTTCAGTTCAACGGTTCCGAGTTTAGCAGCAATTGCCAAAGCATCGGAGCGTTTCTTCTGTTCCTTATGTGCACGCTGACGCATATTTTCGGCATGCATTTTCTTTGCAGATTCAGTAGCCAGCATAGCAAAACCCTGAGGAATCAGATAATTCCGGCCGTAGCCATTGCGGACTTTAATCACATCGTCCTTATGACCCAGGTTGGTCAAATCCTGTAACAAAATTATTTCCATGACTTACCTCCGGTTATTATTTCATCATATCGGTTACATACGGCAGGATGGCAATATGCCGGGCCCGCTTAACTGCCTGAGCAATTTTTCTCTGGAATTTCAGGGAGGTACCGGTTAAACGGCGAGGAAGAATTTTTCCCTGTTCATTAAGAAACTTCTTGAGGAAGTTGGGATCTTTATAATCAATGTACTTGATTTTGTTCCTTTTAAAACGGCAATACTTTTTCCGCTTCACATCAACTGTGGGCGGTGTAAGATACCTGATTTCTGATTGACTGGTTGCCATAACTTACCCCTCCTTTTTTTCGCGGGTTGGTTCATTACCTGCCAATCTACGGCGTTTCAGGTTGTACTCAACTGCAAATTTGTCGAGCCTTACTGAAAGAAAGCGGATGATCCTCTCATCACGACGAAACTCCACCTCGAGGCGGTTAATTAGTTCTCCACCGGATTTGAACTCAATAAGATGGTAAAAACCCGTCGATTTCTTTTGAATCGGGTATGCCAGCTTACGGAGGCCCCAGTTGTCCTCATGCATAATCTCCCCGCCATTTTCGGCAAGGTAACCAGAGAACTTTTTAACCGTTTCCTTCATCTGTTCTTCAGACAAAACGGGAGTTACAATGAAAACGGTTTCGTACTGATTCATCATGTGTTATTAATAATTAATAAATCTCATTATTGGGCTGCAAAGTTAGAAATTATTCTGATTACTGCAAGGGTTTTGCCTATCACAAAATGAGGCGCAAATTTATGCATCTTATTTTTACTTTTGCATAGCTCAATACCGCCAGAAATGGAAAAACAATTTATCGTCAGTGCCCGTAAATATCGACCAGATAGTTTTGAAACTGTTATTGGCCAGCCTTCGATTACCCGTACCCTCAAGAATGCTATTGCAGGCAACCATCTGGCCCATGCATACCTGTTCACTGGTCCGAGGGGGGTGGGAAAGACTACCTGTGCGAGAATTTTTGCGAAGACCATCAACTGTAGCAATCTGACTTCTGATACAGAAGCCTGCAATGTATGCGAGGCCTGTCTTACTTTCCAGGAGAGCCGGTCATTTAATATTCATGAACTCGATGCAGCTTCCAACAACCATGTCGAGGATATTCGTAATCTGATTGAACAGGTGAGAATCCCTCCCCAGATGGGTAAGTACAGCGTTTATATTATTGATGAGGTTCACATGCTCTCACAGGCAGCTTTCAATGCCTTCCTGAAAACACTGGAGGAGCCTCCCGCTCACGCAATATTTATTCTGGCCACCACGGAAAAACACAAAATTCTGCCAACCATTTTATCACGCTGCCAGGTTTTTGATTTCCACAGAATCCAGATCCGGGATATAATTGCTCAATTACAGCGTATTGCCGATAAGGAAGGCATTGCTACCGAAAATTCTGCCCTGAATATCATTGCTCAGAAAGCAGATGGTGCAATGAGGGACGCCCTTTCGATTTTTGATCAGGTAGTCAGTTTTTGCGGTACCGAGGTCACCTATCAACAGGTAATAGATCATTTGAATGTTCTCGATTACGAATACTATTTTCAGCTGACTGAACTGTTTCTTGCCGGTGAATTTAAGCAGGCACTCCTGGTTTTTAACCGCATTCTGGAAGAAGGTTTTGATGGACACAATTTTATTTCCGGACTTTCTACTCATTTCAGAGACCTATTAGTTAGCAGAGATCCTCAAACAATTGAATTACTAGAAGTTGGAGAAGAAATTGGCAGAAGGTATCAGCAAATGTCATCTTCGTGTTCAATAAACTTCCTGTATGAGGGATTGAAGATATTGAATGGCTGCGATTTATCCTTTAAGCAGGCTAAAGATCCGCGATTAATGGTGGAACTGGCTTTGATGAGTTTAGCCAGGATCCAGGAAATGCCGGCAGAAACGCCGAAACCCGCTATAAAACCTGCCATTCAACCGCAATCTCAGCAAGTTCCTCCACGCAGCCCGAAAGGGCAAATGACCCGGCTCAGTGACTTGCAACCAAGGAAACTAGTTCCAACTGAGATTTCTGCCACCATCCCAGTACCCCCGGAACTTAAGAAAGAACAAAAGGAACCTGATGAACTTACCGGTACGCTTCTGAAATCTTACTGGATGGAGTTCGCAGAACAGCTGAAAGACGATCAGCCGAGGTTATACAGCACCCTGACTACTCAAATACCAGATCTTTCTCCGGACAAGAAGATCATATTGAAATTAAATAATCCTTTACAGGAGAAGGCAATCCGGAGTATTCAAACAGAATTGCTGCAATTTCTCCGGGACCGGTCGGGCCATAGTGATCTTGAAATACAGACAGCTGTTCCTGAGGAGCATGCTGAAAAAAAGCTCTACACCCAGGAGGAAAAATACCAACATCTGCAAAAGAAAAACCCGGATCTTGATCTTTTTCGGCAATCTTTGAATCTGGAATTGGAATAGCCCGGCCTGACAATAATTCAGATGATCGGGTTTGGCTTATGAATTGACTACGAAAACAAGAAAAACATAGAAATGTCTATAATAAACAGTTTAATATCAGGTTTTTTTGGGAATAAATCTGATAAAGATTACAAAAATGCTCTTCCTGTCGTTGAACAGGTAAATGCTTTTACGGCTGAACTGATTAATCTGTCGAATGATGAATTGAGGGATCGCTCAGCTGCCATGCGACAGGCCATCAAAGAACATATTAAGGATGAGGAGCAGGAAATCAGCGAAATCAAGGCGAAAATTGAAGCTGACGAGATTCCTATGGAGGACCGGGAGAAAGCTTTTATTCATATTGACAAGCTTGAAGTACAGATTAAGGAAAAGCTGGAATTGAAACTTAATGAGTTGCTTCCCCTTGTGTTTGCCATAGTGAAGGAAACTGCCCG
Source organism: Porphyromonadaceae bacterium (assembly GCA_007280905.1). Lineage (GTDB taxonomy): Bacteria > Bacteroidota > Bacteroidia > Bacteroidales > UBA12481 > UBA12481. The sequence goes on from QYQM01000001.1 coordinate 85,183, forward strand.
TCGTTTCAAGGAGAATGAGGTGCTGGTGGTTACACCCCGCGATTATGACCGGGATCTGGCGGCACAGCGTGATGGTATTGAAATAATGGGTGATAAAGCAATCTGGAAAAACCATTGGATGGCTGGAGGGAATGAGATTACCTGGGACATGGTTCATTATGATGTCCAGTTGATTGGGGGCCTCAACCTTCACCAGGGAAAAATTGCCGAGATGGCAACAGGGGAAGGTAAAACTCTCGTAGCCACCCTTCCTGTGTTTCTTAATGCCTTACCTGGCAGAGGTGTTCATATCGTAACCGTTAACGATTATCTGGCTAAGCGTGACTCCGAATGGATGGGGCCGATTTTTCAATTCCACGGATTAACTGTCGATTGCATCGACAGACATCAACCAAACTCTGAAGCGCGCCGATCGGCCTATCTGGCTGATATTACTTTTGGTACCAATAACGAATTTGGTTTCGATTACCTTCGTGACAATATGGCCATATCCCCTGACGATCTGGTGCAACGGGGTCATAACTATGCAATTGTTGATGAGGTTGACTCGGTACTTATTGATGATGCCCGTACCCCTCTGATCATTTCAGGACCAGTGCCTAAAGGTGAAGATCAACTCTTCGGGGAATTGAAACCACGTGTGGTGAAACTGGTAAATGCACAAAGAAATATTTTTAACGAGACCTTTACCCAGGCTAAAAAGCTCATCGCTGAGCAAAATGAACAAGAAGGCGGAAAACTCTTGCTAAGAGCACATAAAGGCCTTCCTAAAACCAAGGCTCTGATCAAGTATTTGAGCGAAGAGGGAATGAAGGCCCTCATGCATAAAACAGAGAATGTGTATATGCAGGAGAACAGCAAAAATATGCACATCGTAACGGATGACCTCTTTTTCGTTATCGATGAAAAGAATAATTCGGTTGAGCTGACGGAAAAAGGTATCGACATGATCACCGGCGATGGTGAGGATCCGGAATTCTTTGTGCTTCCTGATATTGGAGTTGAAATGGCCGAGATTGAAAGAACTTCTAAGGATGACAATGAAATTTTGCGTCGTAAAGATGATCTGATACGTGAATTCTCGGTGAAATCAGAACGCGTTCATACGATTAACCAACTCCTGAAGGCTTATACCATTTTTGAAAAGGATGTCGAATACGTCCTGATTGATAATAAAGTTAAGATTGTTGATGAACAAACCGGCCGTATTATGGAAGGCCGGAGATATTCTGATGGTCTTCACCAGGCTATCGAATCAAAGGAAAACGTTAAAGTTGAAGCGGCTACCCAGACTTTTGCCACGATTACCCTCCAGAACTATTTCCGTATGTACCATAAGCTGTCGGGGATGACCGGTACTGCTGAAACAGAAGCTGGTGAGCTCTGGAGTATATATAAACTTGAAGTCGTTGTAACACCAACCAACAGGAAAATCATCCGGGATGACCGTGAAGATCTTGTTTATAAAACGAAAAGGGAAAAATACAACGCGGTTATCGAGGAAATCGCCGCTATAGTAAATAACGGACGTGCTGTGCTGGTCGGTACCACCTCGGTTGAGATTTCTGAATTGTTAAGCCGGATGTTGAAGATCCGGGGAATCAAGCATAATGTACTGAATGCCAAACTGCACCAGCGTGAGGCGGAAATTGTTCTCGGTGCAGGACAGCCAGGTGCGGTAACCATTGCAACCAACATGGCCGGTAGGGGAACCGACATCAAACTGCATCCAACTGTAAGAGATGCAGGAGGTTTGGCCATTTTGGGAACAGAACGCCATGAATCACGCCGTGTCGACCGTCAGTTGAGGGGCCGTGCCGGCCGTCAGGGCGACCCGGGAAGTTCTCAGTTCTTTGTTTCTCTTGAAGATGACCTGATGCGCTTATTCGGGTCCGACCGGATCGCGAAGATGATGGACCGCCTGGGGTTGAAAGAGGGTGAAGTTATTCAGCATTCGATGATTACCAAGTCGATCCAGCGTGCCCAGACAAAAGTTGAGGAAAACAACTTTGGGATCCGCAAGAGGCTGCTGGAATATGATGATGTGATGAACAATCAGCGCGAGGTTGTTTACGGCCGCCGCCGTCATGCCCTGTATGGTGAAAGGATCGAGATAGACATAGCTAACATGATGTTCGATCTGAGCTCTACGGTTGTTGAAGAAAATAAGGATAATGAGGATTTTGATTCATTCAGGCTCGACCTGATCCGCTACCTGGCCGTTGATTCACCGGTATCCGAGTCGGAATTTCATGAATTAAAGACAGATCAGGTCAGTCAAAAACTGAATGAAAAATTATTAAAAGCCTTCGAAGGTAAGAATAACTACATGGCCCAGCAGGCATGGCCGGTTATAAAGGATGTTTATGAACGTGCGTCGCATCAGTATGAGAATATCATGGTGCCGATAACTGACGGGCAAAAGACCATCCATATCAGCACAAACCTGCGTAAATCTTATGAAACTAAAAACAGGGAACTGGTCAAAGCTTTTGAAAAAGCAGTTATATTGGCAACGATTGATGATGCGTGGAAAGAACATCTTCGCGAAATGGATGATCTGAAACAGTCTGTCCAGAATGCCAGTTACGAGCAAAAGGATCCGCTTTTGATTTATAAACTGGAATCCTTTGACCTTTTCAAAAATATGATCGATAAGGTTAACAAGGAAGTGATCTCCATGCTGATGAAGGGACAGATTCCGATCAGCCAGCCTGAACAGGTAAAACAAGCGCAAGCTCGTCAGAAACTGGATATGAGTAAGTATCAAACCAGTAAAACGGATATGCCTTCGTACAGTCCCGGATCATCAACAGTTCCCGGAGGACCGCCACCTCCTAAACAGGTTCAGCAGATACGGGTTGAGAAAAAAATTGGCCGTAATGATCCCTGCCCGTGCGGAAGCGGCAAAAAATACAAGCAATGCCACGGCCGGGCGGAACTACAGGGAATGGCCTGATAAATTTGTTTTCAGATAATCCCGGATCCGGATGCTCAATGCTTCGGATACCGGAGTTAATGGCAATCTTACATTTTCATCACAGAAACCCATGTGATGCAAAGCGGCCTTGATACCTGCCGGACTGCCTTCGGCAAAGATGAGTTGTATAAGTTCCAGCATTTCGTAATGCAGCTTTTGAGCCTTGCCAAGATTTCTTTCGTCCATTGCACTGACCATCTGGCTCATACGGTCGGGACAAGCATTGGCAATCACCGAAATAACCCCTTCTGCTCCCAGGGAAAGAATAGGCAGCGTCAGAGCATCATCTCCCGATAATAATGCGAAGCCTTTAGGACGATCGCGGAGAATGGCCATAATCTGATCGAAATTACCGCTGGCTTCTTTGGTGGCAATAATGTTTTTTTTATCCCGGGCAAGGCGAAGTGTGGTATCAGCCGAAATATTTGATCCGGTTCGCCCGGGTACATTATAGAGAATCACCGGAACCGGGCTGCAATCAGCTATCGCCTCAAAGTGCTTGTAAAGTCCGGATTGATTGGGTTTATTGTAATAAGGTGCTACGTTCAGCAGATAGTTGATCCCTTTAAAGGATTGTTCTCCGATCTGTTTGACTAAAGTACGTGTATCATTGCCGCCAATCCCCAGTACCACAGGCTTTCGTCCATTATTGGTTTCGAGAATGACGCGCACGATTTCCAGTTTTTCATCCTTATCCAGGGTTGGTGTTTCGGCAGTTGTTCCCAGAGCTACCAGAAAATCAATCCCTTTGGATATCGTAAATTCAGTTACCCGTTTCAATGCCGGATAATCAACATTACCATTGTTGGCAAATGGGGTGACCAGGGCTACCCCGGCACCCCGAATTGGGGTGGTTTGCATATTAGAAAAGCTTAAAAGATTCAGATTGAGGCTTGAAATCCTGCCGGTTTTGAATCGATTGAAGGTACTTTAAGAGGTTGTCCGTGAGATAGGGCAAATCTGTCCGTTCTTTCAAACCGATCTCGAAATCAAACACACCTCGGCAAAAACCTTTGGGTCCGGCATACATTTTAGCCTGAGATTGCCATAAAACAGATTGGAGGGTGAAATTTTCCTCGGTTTCGAGATAGAAGACAATGTCAAAAGCATTGGCAGTGAAATGCTTAAACTGCTCCTTTTTAGGAGACCTGAACAGGGATAATTCTTCCTGGCAGATAAGCTCAAGGGGCATTCCGGGAAAATTTTTCTCGTAATCGAAAGGGTTGAATTCTTTTCTTTTATCCGGGATGATTAATAATACATGGCAACGCCGGTCTTGCCGGTGAATTGCCTTTGCAAATTGGACGACCGGGGGCATGTTTTCGGATTTCCGCAGATCCGCGAGAATACCGATACTCTTGGCTTCTTTCAAAGGAATAAAGGCCTTTTTACTGCGAATCCGGTGGAAATGAGCCAATAGCCTTGGAATTAAAAATATCCGTTGAATGAATGAGATCATAGCGTTACAAACATAACAAATTTATAAACTCATCTTCCCCTATCAAAGGAATTGAAAGATCCCTGGCCTTCTTCAGTTTTTCCGGTCCCATGTTTTCACCAGCCAGAATGAAGCTTGTTTTTGACGACACAGAAGATACATTCTTACCGCCATATTTTTCAACCAGTTCCTTAAGCTTCTCCCGGCTAAAACGACTGAAAGTGCCCGATATTACAACAGATTTTCCGGTCAGAAGTTGAATCTGCCTGGCATTTTCTCCTATTTCCTGACTAAACTGAAGCCCATGCTTCTGCAGTTTTTGAATCAGTTGCCGGTTCTTTTCCAGCGAAAAAAAGGAGATGATGCTGTCTGCTATACGATCACCAATCTCATCAATCGACATGAGTTGCTCTTTTGAAGCATTCATAATGGTTTCGATACTCCCCATTGCCCTGGCCAGCTTTTTAGCCACAGTTTCGCCAACATATCTTATCCCGAGAGCATAGAGGACACGTTCAAACTGGATTTTCTTCGATTCGTCAATCGCGGTGATCAGGTTGGATGCTGATTTGTCAGCAAACCTGTCCTGGTTAATCAGCTGTTCATAAGTTAGTTCATAAAGATCGGCAACCGAATTCAATAGTTTAGCCTGAAAGAGCTGCCCGACAGTTTCGCTGCCGGCACTATCGATATTCATTGCCTTTCTACTGATGAAATGTTCAATTTTACCTTTAATCTGCGGCGGACAGAATTCTTCATTGGGGCAGTAATGTTTCGCTTCTCCAGGATCCCTGGTAAGTTCTGTGCCGCATTCCGGGCATTTTGAAATGAATTCGACTGGTTTCGTAAACAAATCCCGTTTGGAAAGATTGACTGCGATGATTTTAGGAATGATTTCTCCGCCTTTCTCGATGGTTACATAGTCACCGATATGGAGATCCAGAAGTTGGATCTGATCTGCGTTGTGCAGGGATGCCCGTTTAACAGTTGTACCGGCCAGTAAAACCGGCTCAAGGTTTGCCACCGGTGTAACAGCGCCGGTTCGCCCAACCTGAAAGTCAACTGATACAAGCCGGGTTTCCGCCTGATCGGGCGGAAACTTATAGGCCATGGCCCATCTCGGGCTCTTTGCAGTAAAACCGAGGGCATTTTGCTGTGCCAGAGAGTCAACCTTAATGACTATTCCATCAGTATCAAATGGAAGTTTCTTTCGGGCGTCTTTCCATCTGTCTATAAAAGATAAAACACCATCAATATTTTGATATACTTCAAGATAGGAAGGGATTTTAAATCCCAGGCTGCGAGCCCAGGCCAGATTCTGGCTGTGAGTGGGGCAAGGTAGATCCTCACCGGCAAGGCTGTACAGAAAACAGTCGAGCTTCCTCCTGGCAACCAGTGATGAATTCTGCATTTTAAGGGTCCCGGATGCCGCATTTCTGGGATTTGCAAACGGAGCCTCACCATCCAGAATCCTGTCCTCATTCAGTGTATTGAATACATCGCGGAGCAGTATGATCTCACCCCTGATTTCGAAAAGCGCAGGGCAAGCATCTGCCTGGATTGTTAAGGGTATACTGCGGATGGTTTTAACGTTTGCCGTAACGTCATCACCACGTACTCCGTCACCACGGGTTATCGCCCGAATCAACCGGCCGTGCTCATAAGTCAGGCTGATAGCCGCCCCGTCATATTTGAGTTCACAGGCATATTCAACAGGTCCTTCTATAAGTTTCCTCAACCTGTTGTCAAAATCAATCACTTCCTCCCGGTTATAAGTGTTCCCCAAAGAATACATGACAATACGATGTTCGCGCTGAACAAACTCCTGGTTACGGTCATCACCGATCCGTTGAGTGGGTGACAATGAATCGGCAAATTGCGGATATTGGCGCTCCAGTTCGATAAGTTCCTCCATCAACCCGTCATACTCAAAGTCAGAAACGGAGGGTTCATTAAGAACATAATATTTATAGTTGTGACCGTTTAACTCACTTTTCAGAAACTCAATGCGCTGATTAACAGAGTTAATATCCATTTTTAATCGTTTGTTTAAAAATAGAAAATTATCACTACTTTTACACCGCATCGGTTTGCGGTCACCATTCGGTCACCGCAAAAAGAGGGAATCAGGTGAAAAACCTGAACAGTTTCCGCTGCTGTAAGCTCCGTCAACCACACTGGCAACCCGCCACTGTTCCAAACTGGGAATGGGAAGGCGCCAGATGAAGGGAGTAAGTCAGAAGACCTGCCTGTGCAAGTATTAACCATTAGGTTCGGAATAAACCTTAAGGAGATGACCAGATTAAATTATACCATTTTTCTGATTTCGGTTCTGGCAAGGTGCCTGTTCAGCAGTAATGATACCCTGTTGGCTCAATCTATTGAGGTACAGCTGGATGAGGTTCAGATCATGGGATCCAGAAAAAGTTCTTACACCACCGACCTCCATACGGTAAAGATTGATACCATACTAAAAACCAAATACTTCGGTTCTGATTTATCACAGATCCTTAAGAATGAGACAAATCTGAATATCACACAATATGGAGGGCAAGGTTCACTGGCTTCGATACGGCTGAGAGGTTCAGCACCTTCTCAAACCCAGATCAACTGGAATGGGATACCGGTAAACAGCCCGACAACGGGTAGTATCGATCTGTCGCTGTTATCAGGGGGAATGGCAGATGCAATTGAGATTGCCTATGGAGCCTGCGGATCACTCTTTGGAAATGGAACTTTCGGAGGATCAATTAACCTGTTTAACAATCCTGATTGGGAAAACCGCATATCTGTAAACCTGGCCGGAGAAGCGGGGTCGTGGAATCATTACAAATCAGGTATCAGCCTTCGCACCGGCAATAATTCCTGGCAATATCACCTGACCGGATTGTACCAGACAAGCCCGAATACCTATCGCTTCCATAATACATTCAAAGAGGGTAATCCGATTGAATACCGGATGAATGACTCTATGAACCTGCTGACTTTTCAACAGCACATTTTTCTCCGGTTACCTCATAACTGGTTCTTCCAATATGGCGCATGGTACCATAACCGTGATAAACAACTGCCGGCCTCAATGAGTTCGACACCCGTATTTACTGCATTCCAGAGAGATCAAAGTATCCGGCAATTTGTAAGGGCCACTAAATGGTATCGTAGATCCTCTGTTGAAATGGTTGCCGCTTATTTTACTGACAGCCTGTTGTATGCTGAAAAAATATCTAAAACAGACTCGATAGTAAAACTATCCGGAATCCGGTCATCCGATTCTTACCTGAGTATTTATCATCGTTGGTTCATTTCAAACAATCTGACGTTGGAGAATGGGGCCGACTTTGAATACCAAACTGCTAAAGTTGAGGCTTATAACGGTTTAGCTGATGAATCGCGCGGAGCATTTTTCAGCTTGCTGAAATTCATGATTAAGCAATTCTCGGCTAATCTTTCGTACAGGCAGGTGTTTTATTCCATGACCGGGCCCAAACCGCTCTTTTCAGCGGCATTTCAATATCACCTGCCGGTTAATGGATTTTCTTTTAAGGGCCAGATTTCAAATAAGTTCAGGTTTCCAACCTTGAATGACCGGTTTTGGCAACCAGGCGGCAACCCCGGACTGCTGCCTGAAACGGGCATAGGGTACGACCTCGGGTTTGTCTGGGATGCTGCAAGTCACACAAAATCAAGTATTAAACTGAGTTCCTTACTATTCATTCAGCAGATTAACAACTGGATACAGTGGGTGCCAACCAGCACTTACTGGTCGCCCCAGAATATCAGGCAGGTGAAATGCCAGGGCCTTGAGCTGAATATTACCGGCCGTTGGAAAATTGGAACTGTAGGTTTGGATGCCAAAACCATGTACGCCTATACAGAAAGCTTTGACATGAGTCTTCCGGCGGCAGAAAAAAGATATCATCGCCAATTGGCTTATGTTCCATTCCATCTGCTTAAAATTCAGACTGGTATTAATTTCCATGGGTTTGAGGCAACAATGAGTTATAAATTTACCGGACGACGATTTACATCAGATGATCATGACCCCTGGCTGGATCTGAATCCCTACCATCTGGCCGACTTTTCGATCGGTTATACTTTTTTAACGAAGAAGGATAAGATAATTCTCAAGGGAAATATTTCTAACCTGTTCGATACCAGTTACCAATTGATACGTGCGTATCCCGCTCCCGGGAGATCATTCTATTTATCTATAAATTATTTATTTAATCAAAAAATCAGCAAAGATGATGAGAAGTAAATTGACTGTGTGTCTAGTTTTCGGAGCCTTATTTCTGGCTTCATGTGGCAAAGAGAATCCTGCAGGTGATAGTGATGCCGGATTTCTGCATGGTGCCTATATAACTAATGAAGGAGCTTTTGGTAACAGTAATGGTTCAGTCAGCTATTTCGATACCGACTCAGCCTACATGATCAACCATGTTTTTGAATCGGTTAATGGGCGTCCGTTGGGTGATGTGGTGCAATCGGTTTCAATTGCCGGTGATAAAGCGTTTATCGTGGTAAATAATTCGCAAAAAGTGGAAGTTGTTGATCTGAAAACCTTTGAATCTATTGGTGTTATAGATGGCCTTGAATACCCCAGATCTTTCCTGGCTATTAATGATCAAAAAGGGTATCTCACCGATGGCAATTTCAATGGACGTGTTTATGTAATAGATTTGGAATCACTTAAAATTACAGATACGATTCCTTGCGGTTCAGGTCCGGAAAAAATGATCCCCTATGAACAAACCGTCCTGGTTGCCAATTCAGGGGGGTGGGGTAATGACAGTACCCTTACGGTTATTGATACGGGAACTGATAAGGTTTCCGATACCTGGGTCGTTGGGATGAATCCGGCAGATTTGGTGCTGGACAAGGACAACCAACTTTGGATTCTGTGTGTAGGAAAGGTTGTTTGGAACCCGGATTGGACCATCGGAGAAGAAACCTCATCATCTTTGGTCGTTTTGGACCCGGTATCGGGGAAATTGAAACAAACCGTAAATATTGGTTCAGTGGGCGACTTTTATTGGCCGCTACGGATCGGAATCAATAAGAACAAAGACCGGATTTATTACCTGGAGGCAGGAGGAATCTATTCAATAAGCAGCAGTGGCAGCAGCAGTGGCAGTCAGCCAGTGATTTCCAAAAACCTGTATGGTTTTGGGATCGATCCAGAAACTGACCTGATTTATGCACTTTATGCTCCATCGTTTACCACTTCAGGTTGGATGTTCAGGTATAAACCCGATGGACTTCGGCTGGATTCATTAGAGGTAGGCATCGGACCCAGCCAAATAGTTTTTAATTAGGCGGACAAAGGTGGACCCGGAGTAGCGTGACGAGATCCCGGCCTTCGCCGGGATGACAAGTGTACCTGGAAGCCCACTGCCCACTGCCTAGTGCCCACTGCCTTCTGCTAAAAAATTTCTACTTTTGACGGATATTTCAGACACAGGGGAGTTCATGAAAAAGCCGGTATTGATTTTTGTTACATTCCTTTTGCCATTTGTGCTGAATGCCCAGATTGAATATCCGGGAAAGCCCTGGAGTCAGGAGCTGAAACTGAAATCTTCTCCGGCAATCGCCACTTTTTCCGGATTATCTCCCAAAGCTGCCATTGCCTATCTTTCATCATTTTTTAATCCCGAACTGAAGGCGATGGTTTTTGCTTATCCGTTTGATACATTGCTAACTGCAGATCGTCAGGGGACCTGGGAAACACTTCACGACGGATCCAGGATCTGGCGCCTTTCAATTTACTCCCCCAAAGCACTTTCAATAAATTTGATTTTCAGCCGGTTTAAATTACCTGCCGGAGCTGATGTATACCTCTATACACCGGATTATCAAACTATTCGCGGAGCTTTTACATCAAAAAACCAGACAGCATCAGGCGTTTTGGCTACAGTTCCCCTGCCTGGCGACAGGGTGACCGTTGAACTTAACCTTCCTGCAAACGCAGAGTTTATGCCGATCCTGGAAATTTCGAAAGTTTCACATGATTTTAAAGGTTTTTTCAGCTCATCATTAAGTGAGCATTCCGGAGACTGCAACGTTGATATAAACTGTCCTGCGGGGGCCAATTGGCAGACAGAGAAGAGATCTGTGGTTAAATTTATTCGCGGAGGAGTTTGGCTTTGCTCCGGCGCCCTGATCAACAATGTCCGGAATGATGGCCGGCCATTGCTGTTAACAGCCAACCATACCATTGGTAATGAAACACATGCTGAGCAAACGGTTTTCTTTTTCCGGTATGAACGTCCCTCCTGCGGAAACGGGAACGGAACACTGCAATATACTTTGTCGGGTTCGAAACTGCTTGCAACAACCAGTAGATTGGATTTCAGCCTGGTAGAGCTTAGTTCTGCTCCCCCGCAGAATTATGAGCCTTTTTATGCAGGCTGGGATCGGAGAGTTGTTACTTATCTGGATACCGTAACCTGTATTCACCATCCCAACGGCGACGTAAAAAAAATATCGAAATCATATCGAAAAGTGTTTACCCGGAATTTTGGGGGAGGATATGATTCACTTGCTCACTGGAACATAAGTGCATGGGATATAGGTACTACCGAACCCGGTTCATCAGGCTCACCATTGTTTAATAATGACCATCGGATTGTAGGAGACCTCACAGGAGGGGATGCCAGCTGTGCATCCAATTTCAACGACTATTTTCAGAAGTTTTCGGTTAGCTGGGATAAATACCCGGATTCATCCAACCAATTGAAGCACTGGCTTGATCCGGCACAAACAGGACTGTTCGTTCTCAATGGTTATGATCCTTTTTCAGGAGGTAAACCAATAGCCAACTTCACCATCCGTCCGGAACAGATACAGGTTGGAAGAAAAGTTTATTTTACCGACCGGTCCACAGGCCTGCCGTATTCATGGTCATGGTCATTCGAGAATGGTAAGCCGGCTGTTTCAAAACTTCAGGTACCAGAACCGGTTAAGTTCTCACTCCCGGGAACCTACCATATTACTTTACTTGTAAAGAATGAACAGGGAATCGACTCGCTGCAGCAAACGATAACGGTTTCCGATTACCCTTCCTATGCAATTAGCGAAACCCGGATTGTGCCGGAGCGTCAAATCGAATTAACAGATCAAAGTACCGGACATCCGGTTTCCGTTTCCTGGTCTGTAACAGGTGCATCAACACCGGTGTATGCAGGACCAACAGTGGAATTGAGGTTCCTGAATCCGGGTGAATATTCTGTATCCGAAATCGTTGAATTTCCGGACTTTACTGATACGCTGAACCATTATAACCAGATTAGGGTCATTCCTGATGTGCTTGCATACCGGTCATATACCTTCCGGAATGTTCAAACAGATGAACATACCGGCTATTCAACAATGGGGAGTCAGGGATACCTCCCGGGATCCAATAGCCTGGGAATTCTTGCATTTGCTGAAGCCTTTCGTAATCCGTCTGATACCACCTTCATCATTAATGGAATTACTATTCCCATTGAAGTAAGATCTAAATGGTCGGCGAATTATTACCTGCCTTTGGTTGTGTGGAACGCTAATAAACAGGTGGTTGTGAGAGATTCGGTTTTGGTATCCAACTACCAGCCTGAAAGCCGCTTAACGAAGTGGCTCAGGAGTCCTGTGAATTTTGATACCCTGGTTTATGTCGGGTTTGAAGTGCGGCCCTGGGATCAGGGAACCTTTGTGTCAAAAATGGCCACTGACCGAGGCGAGATTGGAAACAATACCGCTTTTGTGGTTAAGGGTACTCAATGGCAGCCCATTACCGATGTTGCCGGTATCCATACCTCCTTTGATTTTTCCCTGGAAACTTCGGTTCTCATGAATTCCTATAATCAGGAAATCAGAATTCTTCCTAATTATAATGATGGAAATTTTACAATCAACCTGGGTACCCTGGTGTTTAATAAAGTGGATTTATCAATCTATAATATTAAGGGTCAGAAGGTTATTGCGGATGTATCTAAAAGCGATAACCAGATCACCTTCCAGATTTTACCACCGGTTCCCGGAGTTTATGTGGTCCGGTTAATTATCGACAACTTTCAGTTTGCCACTAAATTGATGATCATCCGGCATTAGCTGAGGGATTAATGACCGGCCAGATACTGTATGAAAAATGGCTTTACCTGATCAACCGAAATATTCTTGGCAATTATCCGGCGCTCAGCATCAAGAATGTACAGTATTGGTGTGGTGAAGGCCTGGTATTTTTCGATCATATCCCTGACCTTTTGAGGGGAATAGACGTTAATCCAGCTTAACTGTTTATCAGTGATGAAATTAATCCATAAATTCTTATCTATCCGGGTATTCAAAGCCACTATTTCAATTCCCATTTGCTTCAGATCGGCATACTGGCTATGCAATTTGGGGGTTGCTTCTTTGCAAAATCCGCAATCCGGGCTCCAAAAGTAAAGAATCAGGTATTTCGACTTAATATCTTTGATTTCAACTGGTTGTTCATCTGTATTGACCAGACCTTCCAAAACGGGAGCAACAGTGCCAAGCAACAATGGCTTAAGCTCTTTTACCCTGTAGCGGATTCCCCGCAAATTGGCCGAATCTATCCAGGGGGTTTGACCGGTAAGGTAATAGTTCTCAGCTATATACACGTACACAGCATCAGTTCCCATGATCTCGGGATCAGTATATAGATTAAAAAGATACTGAACTACAAATTGATACATATTCTTTGCAGGCTTTGATCGCTCAATGATCTGTCTGGCTTCCTGGATAATGGTATCCGGTATCGGGGGCACAACCTGCTTAAAGTATTGGTCCAGCTTCGTCTCAATCAAGGGAGTTCTTAGAAGCTTTTCATCGGTCAAATCCACACCATCGAAAAAGTGTGCCCTGACGAATTGGTATTGCTTCATCTGATTGTCCTGAGTATCAGGTTTTCCTAATGATTCCGGGATTCTTACCGGCTTCATTCCTTTGATAAAATTTCCGGGTAATGTCCCTGCAAGATCATGAATAGCCGAATCCCACAAATGGTTGTTCGATTTTTGTATTTGCTGTAATTCCTTGTTAAGCAATTGTGTACTATCCGGAGCCAGATTTCCATTTTTCAATCGGTTCTGGATCAGACTGTTACGGATCCTGTTGGCTGCGTATTTCTGCTGCCACTCCTGGAATCGGCTGTTTTCAGGAGAACCTGAGAAAGATAAACTATCCGCGGGAGCCTTAGCTCGGGTGGATATGCTGAAAATCTGATTCTTATCCAGAAAAAATTCCGCAAATTTTTTATCCGGGAAAACCATTTGATACATTCCTTCAGGCATAGGATTAATCCCTTCAAACACTGCACTGCCGTTAATGTCGGTTTTAATGGTATCATCAGTATAAAATTTTAATCCCATCCGATGAGAGAGAATTACTTCCTTGTTCGGCAGATCAGGCACAAACAGGGAAATCCTGAATCCCTGGCCGGCCAGTCCACTCGACGAAAAGCAGATTATTAACGTTATAAGGAATGAAAATCGAATTGGCTTCATGCTCATTTTTTCCCGCAAAGATAAATAGACATTGACTACATTTGACGAAACGATTAGTTTATGCTATCCGTATTGATCCCCGTAATAGATTGGAATCCTTACAGCCTGGTTGCATCGCTGGCTGCTCAATTAATTCAATGCGGACAATCCTATGAGATATTGGTCAGCGACGATAGCGATTTCACGGAATCATCCAAGATTTCACAGCTGGTTGGTCAGATACCGGGTGTAATATACTTTTGCCGCGAAAATCCTTTAGGGCGAAGTGCCAACCGGAACTTTCTTGGCGATCAGGCGAAGCACGAATTTCTCCTGTTTATGGATGGTGACGCCGGTATGGCGGAGGGGAATTATATACAGAATTATCTGGACCGGTTAAGTTCTGATACTGTATTGTGCGGTGGAACACTATATAATGAAGAGCCACCGGAAAATTCCGATTTTCTGCTGAGATGGAAATATGGCAGATCCAGGGAACAATCTGATGCCAAAAACAGGCAGAAACGCCCTTGGAAATCATTCTCAACTTTCAATTTTCTGATTCCGGCCAAGGTTTTCAAAGGCATTCGGTTTGATGAGTCCATTAAGGGATACGGTCATGAAGACACCATTTTCGGAATAAACCTGCATCAATCCGGGGTGAAAATTATACACCTGAATAACGGTTTGATCCATCTTGGACTGGAACCATCATCAATTTATCTCGAGAAAATCAGGGAATCGGGGGCCAATCTTTGCCTTCTGGATTCAAGAATGAGGTTTCCTTCCAAATATATTGGTGATTTCAGCCTGCTGGCTTCATGGAAGCGGTTAAAAAAACTTAAGATCGCCTGGCTGGTGGCAGCCTGGTTCAGATATCGCAGAAAAAGCATCGAGAAGAGATTGTGCGGTCCGGATCCATCCCTGGTACTCCTTGATTTATACAAACTTGGCGCAATAAGTCACATTGGCTGATCTTTATTATCTTTGCGGCTCTTAATTTCAAAAGATGGAGCGTATTGAAAATCGTATTGCCCGAATAACATCTTTGGCAATCCGGGAATTGTATAATAGCGGGGAGAATCCGGAAAATATCCAGGTAAAAAGCACCCGTAAGGACCAGAAAGGGGATTACACGGTTGTTACATTTCCTTTGACCAGGATTTCCCGGAAAAAACCAGAGGAAACCGGAACCGAAATTGGCAATTACCTGAAAACCCATCTTCCTGAAATTTCAGATTTTGAGGTGGTTAAAGGTTTTTTAAACCTGATTCTGGCAGATAAATTCTGGGTCGACTTCTTTAATGGGATAGCCGGTGATCTTGAATATGGCCATAAACCGGTACACTTTGATTCACCAGTGGTAGTGGTGGAATATTCATCACCCAATACAAACAAACCGCTGCATCTCGGGCACATCCGGAATAACCTTCTCGGATTTGCCGTTTCAAAGATCATCTCCGCCGCAGGTAATCATGTGATAATGGTCAACCTGGTCAACGACAGGGGAATCCATATCTGCAAATCGATGCTGGCCTGGCAAAAATGGGGTTACGGGATTACTCCGGAATCATCCGGAATAAAAGGAGATAAGCTGGTTGGGGAATTCTATATCCGTTTCGATAAAGAATATAAAATTGAGATAAAGGAACTGATATCCAAAGGATTAAGCGAAGAGCAGGCAAAGGTAGAGGCCCCGATTATGAAAGAGGCCCAGGATATGTTGCTCAAATGGGAGAACAGTGATCCTGAAACCATTGAATTATGGTCGAGGATGAACAGCTGGGTTTATGAGGGCTTCGACAAAACCTACCAGCAGCTGGGCGTTTCGTTCGATAAATTTTATCATGAATCAGAAACCTATAAGCTCGGTAAGGATTTGGTCACAGCCGGTCTTGACAACGGGGCCTTGTTCCGTAAAAAGGATGGCTCAGTTTGGGCAGATCTGACCTCCGACGGACTAGATCAAAAGCTTTTATTGAGATCTGACGGAACCAGCGTGTACATGACTCAGGATCTGGGAACTGCGCACCAGAGATTTGAAGAGTTTCAATTTGATAGGCATATCTATGTCGTTGGTAATGAGCAAGATTATCATTTTAAGGTACTAAAGTTGGTTCTTAAAAAACTGGGCTTTGATTGGGCCGATAAGCTATATCATTTATCCTATGGAATGGTTGAATTGCCTCACGGCCGGATGAAATCCCGTGAAGGAGCCGTTGTGGATGCCGATGATCTGATCCTTGAGATGATTGATACAGCCCGGAAAGTTTCGGCCGAATTAGGTAAGCTGGAAGATTTTCCGGTTGAAGAGAAGGAACTGGTTAATTACCGGATTGCATTAGGAGCGCTCAAATATTACATCCTTAAAGTTGATCCGCAAAAAACCATGATGTTCAATCCTGAGGAATCAATTGATTTTAACGGAAATACAGGCCCTTTCATCCAATATACCTGTGTCAGGATCCGCTCGGTTGAGCGAAAAGCCATTGAAATGAGTGTTAAGTCAGGTTTTGGGCTGACTTCCGATCTGGAACTGGATCCCAGGGAAAGTACCCTGTTGAAGAGAATCTATCAATATCCCGATATATTGGAAGAAGCAGGACGATCGCTTTCGCCGGCGCTCGTAGCCAACTATTTTTACGAATTGGTGAAGGAGTATAACCATTTCTATCAGGTTTGCCCGATTTTAAAAGAACCCGATACCGAAAAACGTGATTTCAGATTGGCACTGTCGAAGTTTATCGCCAATCATATTCAGGATGGTATGGGATTAATGGGAATCGAGATACCGGAAAGGATGTAAAATATTTGTAATTAATTATGTTTGAAAATCTTAGTGAGCGTTTAGAACGGTCTTTTAAATTACTCAAAGGCCAGGGTAGAATTACCGAAATCAATGTGGCGGAAACTCTGAAGGAGGTCCGCAGAGCATTGTTGGATGCCGACGTGAACTTCAAAATTGCGAAGGATTTTACAACCACTATCAAGGATAAAGCACTCGGCCAGAATGTTCTGTCGGCAGTGAAACCATCGGAAATGATGGTTAAGATTGTCCATGACGAGTTGATTCAGCTAATGGGCGGTCAGAAAACTGATCTTAACTTAAAAGGTAATCCAACGGTTATCCTGGTTGCCGGACTTCAAGGCTCCGGTAAAACAACCTTCAGCGGAAAACTCGGTAACTTTCTGAAGACCAAACGGGGCAGGCAGCCATTGCTTGTTGCCGGCGACGTATATCGTCCCGCCGCTATTGAACAATTGAAAATTATCGGCGAGCAGGCCGGAATCCCGGTTTATACCGAAGATGGGATCCTTGATCCTGTTACCCTGGCTAAAAATGGTATCCGACATGCCCGGTTGCATGGATTTGATCTCGTGATCATCGATACGGCAGGCCGTTTGGCTATCGATGAAATGATGATGCAGGAAATCACCGCGATAAAAGCCTCGGTGGATCCGGAAGAGATCCTGTTTGTGGTTGACTCAATGACCGGTCAGGATGCCGTAAATACGGCCAAGGAATTCAACGACCGCCTGAATTTTGACGGAGTGGTGCTGACCAAGCTTGATGGTGATACTCGTGGTGGTGCAGCCTTATCCATTCGCTCCGTGGTTAATAAGCCGATCAAGTTTGTGGGAACCGGTGAAAAGCTGGATGCCCTGGATATTTTCTATCCTGAACGAATGGCTGACAGGATTCTGGGGATGGGCGATATCGTAACCCTGGTTGAAAAAGCTCAGGAACAATTTGACTCGGAAGAGGCAGTCAGAATGCAGCGCAAACTGGCGAAGGACACGTTTAATTTTGATGATTTCCTCAAGCAGATCCAGCAGGTCAAGAAAATGGGCAATATCAAGGAACTGGCCAGCATGATCCCGGGAATGGGTAAAGCCATTAAAGACCTTGATATGGACGATGATTCATTCAAAAACATCGAGGCTATTATTCATTCTATGACCCCGGGCGAACGGCAAGATCCATCCCTTTTGAACGGGAGCCGAAAAAAACGGGTTGCCACAGGAAGCGGAACAACCGTTCAGGCGGTAAATCAATTGCTTAAACAATTTGATGAAACCCGCAAAATGATGAAAATGGTTGCAACCGGTAAAAATATGGGCCGAATGATGGGAAATAGTCCTTTAGGAAGGAGATAATCAAACAATCATGATAATTATTGACGGTAAAAAGGTTGCTGCCGAACTTAAGTCGGACATTCGGGATGAGGTAATCCGAAGAACCTCGCTGGGTTTGAAACAACCTCATTTGGCAGCTATTTTGGTTGGAAATGATGGTGGCAGCGAAACTTATGTAGCCGCCAAGGTAAAAGATTGCCATGAAGTCGGATTTCAGTCAACCCTGATCCGTTTTACCGATAATGTTAGTGAATCGGACCTTCTGGGTGCTGTTAACCAGCTTAACCAGGATCCTTCTGTTGACGGTTTTATCGTTCAATTGCCTTTACCCCGCCATATCAACGAAAATAAAATCATTGAAGCCATTGACCCATCGAAAGATGTTGATGGCTTTCATCCGGTTAATATCGGGAGAATGGCCCTTGGATTGCCATCTTTCCTGCCTGCTACACCATCCGGAATCCAGCAGCTGATTGATTATTACCATATTGAAACCTCAGGCCGTCACTGCGTTATTATTGGTCGCAGTAATATCGTGGGGACTCCCTTATCCATCCTGTTATCCCGGAAATCTATACCCGGAAACTGCACTGTAACGCTATGCCATAGCAGCACACATGGATTAAAGGAGTTGTGTCTTCAGGCCGATATCATCGTAGCTGCATTAGGAAAGCCGGGCTTTCTAACCGGTGATATGGTAAAAACGGGTGCGGTGGTTATTGATGTTGGTACAACCAGAATACCCTCAGCGGCAACCAAATCCGGCTGGAAACTATCCGGAGATGTTGATTTTAATGAGGTGTCTCCAAAATGCTCCTACATTACTCCGGTTCCCGGCGGAGTAGGGCCAATGACCCGTATTGTACTGTTACAGAATACGCTAAAGGCTGCCGGTGATAAAAAACAATAGATTTTTATATCTGTTTGGGGTTTTTAGCCTCATGGCCATACCTGTATTCAGTCAGGTTGTTCAAGGCGATACGGCCTTGATTTCGCTGGATGAGGTTACCATTACCGCTGCCCGGATCCCGGAAAATGCACGGCAGTTTACCCGAATTACCAGAATCATTACACGTAAGGAAATCGAATCATCAACAGCCCGTGATCTGGCTGATCTTCTTGAATATATACCCGATATCGATGTCCGGCAAAGAGGTCCGATTGGAGTTCAATCCGATATCAGCCTTCGCGGAGGAACATTCGACCAATTCGCGGTACTGATCAACGGAATCAATTTCAGTGACCCCCAAACCGGTCATTTTCAGATGGATATTCCGATTCCTTTAAGCATGATCAGGCGTATAGAGGTTTTATCGGGATCGGATGTCAAATCCCTGGGATCCAATGCCTTTACCGGAGCTATCAATATAGTTACCGATGCACCTTCCGGCAATAATATACATGTAGGACTATCTGGTGGACAAAATGGCTTCTTACAGGCAGGAATCGATGCCCGGAACCGCTCGGGGAACTGGTGGCAGCAATCGGGAGTTCACTTGATGAAATCGGATGGCTACCGCGAAAATACTGATTTTGATAACCTTACCGGTTTTTTTCAAACCGGATATAGCCACAACCTGCTAAACCTTTCGCTGATGGCCGGAGGAATGAAAAAAGCTTTCGGGGCCAATAGCTTTTATACAGCAAAATACCCCAACCAATTTGAAAAAACCGGGTCCGGTTTTACTGCATTACAAGTAGATTTTACAGGGAAAGTAAATATCAGGCAATCAATTTATTATAGATTACATACTGATGAATTTTCTCTCTTCCGGACTGACCCACCGGCATGGTATCTTTCGCCAAACTACCATCTTACACAAACCGCGGGCAGTAAATCCGATGCTTGGTTTACCACCGCTTTGGGTAAAACAGCTTTCGGATTTGAATTCAGGCATGAATCGGTCTGGAGTACCGTTCTGGGAGAAATTTCCGAAACCCCTAAACCAATAACTGGAATCGCCGGAGTTGAATACACAAATTTTGGATCACGAAACCATTTTAGTTTATCTGCTGAGCAACAGGTAGTAGCGGGTCGTTTTAAGTGGAATGGGGGAGTGGTGCTGCATAAAGTGCAGTCGGTAAAAAACTATTTTCAGGTTTATCCCGGTCTGGATATCAGCTATTCGGCAACCAACTCATTAAGAACATACTTGTCCCTAAACCGGGCTTTCAGGCTGCCCACCTTCACCGAACTTTATTACAAGTCCCCAACCAATCAAGGTAATGCAGGATTATTACCCGAGACGGCCTGGCATGCGGAAACCGGTGCCGAATACCGCCTGGGCGGTTTCTCTGCTAAATTAATTGGATTCTACCGTTTCGCATCCCAATCCATCGATTGGGTGAGAGCGGATAATGAAACCATCTGGCATACCGAAAACCTTGGACAAATCCGTACCTACGGAATTGAGTCCGGCATTTCCTGGTTGCCTGTGCACCCGTACGGTTTAATGAAAGTTATAGATCGTTTTGATTTGGGGTACCGACGTTATTTTCAGCATCATACTGTGGAATCGTACAATTCCCAATACGTTCTGGATTATCTGAAATGGAAAGTGACTACCGGCCTGACTCTGAGAATTGGAGCCCCTTTCCGCCTCACGGCCAATTTGGTTTGGCAGGAAAGAAACGGATCGTACACTTCATTCAATGCTGATCAACAGATGGTTGAAGTTGATTATAAACCATTTATGGTTGTGGACGTTAAGGTGTCGTATAAGTTCAGATGGATTAATCTGATAGCCGAGTGCACCAATATCTTCAATCAGGAGTACTTTGATTTCGGCAGTGTTCCTCAGCCGGGTGCCTGGTATAAAGCGGGAGTTGAGATCAATCTGGTTGGAAAGCCTAAGTAAATTTGTACTTTTAGTGCAAATCATAAAGCTATGAAGGGATTTGCTTTGAAACAGGTTTCCATGTGCCTGGTTGGTTTGATGCTGATTAATTCTTGCAGTCAACCTAATCACAAGGGTTTGGGCCCGACTGGGGAACATGGAATGGTTGTTACTGCACATCCTGACGCTTCCAGAATCGGCCTGACTATCCTCCAGCACGGGGGTAATGCAATGGATGCCGCTGTGGCAGTGGAATTCGCACTGGCCGTCTGCTATCCGGCTGCCGGAAATATTGCAGGCGGGGGATTCTGGGTGTTACGGACATCAGGTGAGAGAGTATATACCCTCGACTACCGGGAAAAGGCCCCAATGGCTGCAACAAAAGATATGTACCTCGGACCTGATGGAGAAGTTGTCCAGGGATTGAGCACCCAAACTATTCTGGCATCCGGCGTACCCGGAACCGTTGACGGCATGGTAAGAGCTCATGAAAAATTCGGATCCCTGCCCTGGAGAGATGTTGTTCAACCTGCTGTAGATATGGCCAGAAAAGGCTTTCCCCTTACCAAAGCCCAAGCTGCTGATCTAAATTCCATCCGGAAAATCCTTCTCGAAAGGAATAGCTGGAACCCCGTATTTGTCAGGGATTCAGCATGGAAGGAAGGAGATCTTCTTATTCAACCCGATCTGGCAAATACGCTTGAACGGATTCGCGATTCGAAACGGGACGGTTTTTATTCGGGCCAGACTGCGGACTATATTATAGGACAGATGCAGGAATCAGGTGGACTGATTACCTACAAAGATCTTCAGGACTACCAGTCTGTCTGGAGAGAACCCATTACCGGCTACTATCGCGATTATCGTTTTTATTCCATGGCACCCCCTTCAAGTGGCGGTGTTGCACTCAAACAACTCTTGGGTATCATATCAAAAACGGATATAAAATCTTTAGGCTACAATTCGGTTAAAACGATTCACTATATGGTTGAGGCTGAGAAAAGGGTATATGCCGATCGTGCTGAATATCTGGGTGATCCATCATTTGTAAACGTTCCTGTCGCGCAATTGACCAATGCAAAATACCTCAGCAAACGTGCAGCCGATATAAAGCCGAACGTGGCAACCCCATCAGATTCTGTACGTGCGGGAACAGCCGCTATGCGGGAAAACCTTGAAACCACTCACTATTCCATTGCCGACCGTTGGGGAAATGCCGTTGCTGCAACCACCACGCTAAATGGAGGATTCGGGTGCCGCATCGTAGTGAAGGGTGGGGGCTTCTTCCTCAATAATGAGATGGATGACTTCAGTTCCAAACCCGGATCCCCAAATATATACGGACTGATTGGAAATGAAGCCAATGCCATTGCACCGGGAAAACGAATGCTAAGTTGCATGACCCCAACCCTGGTAACTAAAAATGACAAAATGTTTATGGTGGTTGGAAGTCCGGGAGGATCTACCATTATTACATCCGTTTTTCAGACAATTCTAAATGTTATCGACCATGGAATGACCATGCAGGAAGCCGTTAGCGCCAAACGATTTCATCATCAGTGGCTTCCTGATCTTATCCAATATGAACCTGAAGCTATTGATTCCCTTACCGTAACAAGGCTTACCGCAATGGGCCATCATCTAAAAAAAATCGGAAAGATCGGACGGGTTGATGCGATCTTGTTTTGGCCGGATGGGAAGATGGAAGGCGGTGCTGACCCGCGGGGCGATGACACAGCGAGAGGGTTTTGATGTCGACAGCTTATGTTGAACATGAAATCACGTTTTCAAAAGCTGTTCGCAAGAATAGTCCTCTTCATTTCGGGGTGGAAACCGGAAGGAGAAATCCCTGACCTTCGCAAATGTGTGATTATCGGCGCACCGCATACGAGTTATTGGGACTTTTTCTTTGGCATGATATACAAACTATATTATGGTTTGAATATTCAATTTCTGATTAAAAAGGAGCTTTTCAGATTCCCGTTCAGATGGTTTTTTCACTGGATCGGAGGTATTCCGGTCGATCGCGGGAAGCATGATAACCTGGTTGAGAAGCTATGTGAGAAAATGAGAAACTCAGATTCTTTTTACCTTGCCATAGCACCAGAAGGTTCAAGAAAGCTTGTAATGGTTTGGAAACGTGGATTCTATCATATCGCAAAAAAAGCGGGAGTTCCAATCATTCTGGGCTATATGGATTATCGCAGAAAGGTGGTTGGGGTAGGGCCGGTATTTTATCCGGGCGCTGACATTGAAAAGGATATGCAAGAAATAGCTCTGTTTTATTCTACAATCCAGGCCAAATATCCGGGTAATTTTTATTTGCCGGATAACCGGAACCTTCGCCAATAAACATTGTAGAGTCCCGCAGTATGTGGCCAAACGGCCCTAAACCTAATAACCATTAAATTTAAGCGTTGCCCCGTGCAGTGAAAACCGTAACGTCAATGATGCAGTGACATCAATGTAGAGTCTGGTTCTGCATGGTTTTTAGAGTCCCAATTGGCACGTAGA